>WRMT01000239.1 GCA_009777005.1 Methanobrevibacter sp.
AAATAGATTTTTATGAAAATAAGTTAATTTTTTGTAAATAAAATATTTTACTTATAGTCCTGAAAAAAAGTTTTTAATTAATGATAATATTAAAAAATCTTTAAATTCAATTATTTTTAAATTTAATTTAATATATTTTCTATTTTTCTAATAATAAAATTATTAATATTTAATTTTAAAATTAAAACTATTACTAATATATTTATTAGAAATTAAGTGAAATTTTACAAAAGATTAATTACAATTTTTCCTTTCATGATTATAATATTTATAACAAATGAAATTTATATTAATTAATGTTAAAAATCTTTAAAAAAAAAAAAAGAAATTTTTCTTTAATTTTTAAAAATACTATTAATAATAAGTATAATTAAAATTTTAATGACAATTATAATTTTAAATTTTAATAAGAAGGGTAATTAAAATTTTATTTAAATAAAGTCATTATTGGTGAAACTAATTATAACACTTTCAAATATGTATACCCTACTCATATAAACTTAAAACTAAATTATTAAATTTTCCTCTTTCTCATTAAACTTACATAACTTATCTTTATTTATAACGAAAAATATATCACTTTTTTCAGTTCTATTTATTAAACTGAGATAAGGATTTTTTGAGATTTTTTTAACTATCATTAATTCGCAATAGCTATTTTCCAGGATAATAGATTTATTAATGTTTAAATTATTTTTTATATTATTAAAACCATCATCTATATCTCTATTTTTAAAATTTATAATTTTATTTTTAGAATCTGTATCCTTATTTTTAAAACCTATAATTTTATTTTTAGAATCTATACCCTTATCTTTAGAACCTAAAACTTCATTTTTATCAATATGTTTTATTTTTTTATAAAGTTTATTTGACAATACATGATGGTTTGAAGTTGCCATTTTAAGAACTTCTTTAGGATCTATAAAATTTTTATAGAATGCCCTCATATATTTAAGAGTATATTCTAATTCTCTAAATATATTAGGAGAATTTATCATTAAATTATCAGTTCCAATCAATGGATTTATTCCTCTTTCTAAGATATTAAAAAGGGGAGGAAAACCATTTGCAAACATTGCATTAGAACGTGTGCAAACAACTAAACTTTTATTATTTTTAGCTATTAAATCTAAATCCTTACCTTTCGCAGCAGTTACATGAATTAATTGATCAAAACCACAACCAATAGCTCTTTCAACTTCAGTTTTTCCAAATTCCAAAATAGAATCTTGTTGAAGTTTTTCATATTCTCCTGCATGAATTGAAGAGAATTTCCCATGTTTTCTACACTCATCAGCTATTAAAATAGCTACTTCATCTTGAATCTCACCAAATCCACTTGGAGCTATTCCATCACAGCATTTTAATAGCTTTCGGATAGCTATTTTTACTTTAGACAAATTTGGATCCTCGTCAAAAAAGCTATTGTCTCTTCCAAGAATGATTGGGTCAATAGGAATATTTTTAGATGCTTTTTTAAGTAGTTTAACTCCTTTTACTCCTCCTTCTCTATAGTCAATAAAATGAGTAGTTCCTGTTTCAAGCATTTCCCATATAGAATCTTTCATACCTTCCATCAAGTCATCATCTGAAGAATTTAAAATAGCTATGTGTTTAAGTCCATTTGGTGGTTTAACTATCTCTTCAATAGGCTTTCCATCTCCTTCATCTTTAATGATTGAATCTCCAATATGGGTATGGGCATTTAAAAAGCTAGGGCAAACAATACAACCAGTAGCATCAATGATATCACCTTCAGCTATTTCTTGAGAAATCTCCAATATTTTCCCATCATCAATTAATATGTTTGATTTAATAGGTTCAAGTTCAATTCCACTCAAAACTAGACCATTAGCTATTGTTAACATAAAACTCAACTCACAAAGAATTATATCCCAATAATTAATCAATATTGTTAGTTTTTTCTTTATCTAAGTCTTCTTCAATCCAAGCATCAAAATTAACATCAGAAGTTTCAACAAGAGTATTATTTTTCAATAATTCTATTAAATTTTCCTTATCAAAAATTATTTCCATTTTAAGATTTACCTGATCTTCATAAGGTAAAAAGTTTATAAATTTATTTTTATAAAATTTTCCAACCATTTGATTAATAAGTTCCAAGGTTTTTTTCTCTTTTAAACTATCTTCAATATTATATAGAATAGATTCAATAGCTAGGAAACTTATATCTTCTTTGACTTTAAAAGATGAAAAAAATCGATTATCTGCAATATCATAAACTTCATAATACAACTTAAATATTGTTGATAATAATTTATTAACTTTATCTCCTGCAAAAGTATAAATAAAAACTTTTCCAGTTTTAGAATTAATTTCTATTGGAATTATACCTTTTTGAAAACCACTTTCATTAGCTAATTTTTTTACATCAAAAATTAGGTCTTTGGATTTCTCATCAAAAGTTTTTAAATATTTTTCTATTGAATCTCCAGTTAAAATGCCATATACTTTCCGAGTGATTAAATAATTCAATGGTGGACCTTCATTAAACCATTGAGGAATATCTTTTTTAGAGCTAAGGTCATGATTTACTTTAATAGTAAATCTCTTATTATCAATATAGATAATTCTCCACTTTTTTCCCCCAAGAATAAAACTTTCTCCAACTTTTAATCTTAGAGCAAATAGGGGATCAATGGTGCCAATTTCTTTTCCCCTTTCTTTAACATGATAGTCATAGTTTGGACAAAATACTGCATAAAATTCTTTAAAATTTCCTTTACCAAATTTTTTTTCAAAATTATAACCTAAAGACAAATAATTTTCATATTTATCTAAAAATTCTTTTTCAACCATGAAATTTATAATTCTTTTAAATTCTTCTTTTGAAATATCTGAAAATACCAAGCAGTCTTTTAAATCATAGAAAAGTTCTTTTTCTTTAATTTGTCTTTTTTCAAAAACAGAGCTTAAAATTTGATGGAAATATATGTCTTTTGAATTTGTTGAAATCTTGACTTTTTCAATCTTATTTTCATCCATAAGAATTATTTCAGCTAAAGTTATTAAAGTTCCCCAATCTTTAGTAATAATAATAGATCTTTGGATTTTAGATTTTCTACCTCCACGACCTATTCTTTGAAGAAAAGAACTAACTTCTGGTGGAGAGTTGACCTGAAAAATAATATCAATATTGCCAATATCTATTCCTAATTCAAGAGTACTTGTGCTAACCATTAGTCCATTATTATATTGTTTAAATTTTTTTTCTGAACTTTCACGTTGACTTTTATCAATAGAAGAATGGTGTATGAATGTATTTTTGATGTTTAAATCTGTTTTTAGCTTGTTATAAATTTTTTCAACATTAGATCTGGATAAAGCAAAAATAAGTATTTTTTTATTCGCATATCCTCTTAAATGTTTAGAAATATCTTCTTCGTCTCCATAAAATACTTTATATTGAAAAACCCTATTTTCTTTGTTTGTAATAATTTTAGCTGGAAATTTATAATTTAGCCATTTAGCTACTGTTTTTGGGTTTCCAACTGTAGCAGATAAACCAATTTTAACAGTTTCATTATCAATATATTTGTTAATCCTATTTAATAGAGAATTTAGTTGAATCCCTCTATCAGAATCTATAAAATAATGTATTTCATCAATGATTATATATTTAAGATTTTTAAAGATTTTCTTTTTTTCCTCATGCTTTTTATTTATTAATATGACTTCTAATGATTCTGGAGTAATTAGTAAAAAATCTGTTGGATTTTTGATAAATTTATCTTTTTTGTGTTTGCTAACATCACCATGCCATTTAGTTACAGTTAAATTAAAATGATTTCCCCATCTCCCAATTCTATTGTACATATCATTGATAAGTGCTTTTAAAGGAGCTACATAAAGAACACTCACAGGTTCTAACCCATTTTTAAGAATATCATCAAATATTGGAATTAAACAACTTTCAGTTTTACCTGATGCTGTAGGAGCTATAATTAATGTGTCGTTTTTACCTAATATAATTGGAATAGCATCTTTTTGCAGAGAATTGAAACTTTTCCACTTCTCATGATAAGCTAAAAAATTTTTTAATCTTTCATTAATGAGAGAATAAACATTGCCATCAATCATATCAATCTCCTGATTACCATTTTAATCCTATTAAACAATTTTTACTATAGTAGGAAACTTAATTTTTGGTACTGAATCTTCTGCTTGTTTATATATAAATTAAGTATTTTTGTGCTAAAAAAAACTGGTACTGAAGGTACTGTCAAATTTTTACCTCTTATCAATTTTTTCATGAAAAAACATGTTTAAATGAGAAATATATATCTTAATTACGAAATATATATTAAAATTAATAAAAATATATCACATAAATATTTTTTTAAGAGGCGAGAAAACATTATTTCAAGATTAATTTTTTAAAACTGAATGTGATAATATGGACTTTTTTAAGCCAACAGGGAATAAAGAAAATAGACTAAAAAGAAAAAACGCTGTTAATCAAGCTAAATTTAATGATAATCAGAAAGAATTAATTAAAATAGCAAAAAAATCTGATTATTGGATACTCGTATAGATGCTGTTAAGTATATTAGTGATGAGCCTGCTTTAATTGACATAGCTAAAAACCATAAAGACCATTCTTTTCGTTCGGAAGCTGTTGAAAAGATTAGTGATGAGTCTACTTTGATAGATATAGCTAAAAACGATGAAAACCATCGTGTTCGTTTGGAAGCTGTTAAAAAGATTAATGATGAGTCTGCTTTAATTGACATAGCTAAAAACGATAAAGACGATAGTGTTCGTGGGAGTGCTGTTAA
>WRMT01000240.1 GCA_009777005.1 Methanobrevibacter sp.
AATTTTATTAATATTATTTTTTTTTTTTAAAAAATTAACACCCCAAAAAAAAAAAAAAAAAAAAAAAAGTTTCAGCCTAAAATTTCAGAAAGATAATTTTTCCTCATTTTCCCATTTTTAATCTTTCCAAACTTAATATTTGAAAAAAATAAAAACAGCTCCAATTATTACAAGTATTAATACAATAATAGATAATATTCTTAAAGACTTTGATTCATAATTTCTAAACATGAAAACTGTGTTAATACATGCAAGGACAACTATAATAATTTGGATTATTTTTTCAATCATGCTAATTCACCATTAAACAAGTTATATAGCTAAATTATCAATAATTACCATAATTCTTAGCTCGCTGGCTTGATGAAATAACTTCATCATCAGATTCCTCATTTATATTGATTTTTTTAAAGAATGCACCATGGATAATGGAATTTTCATGAAGTAACATAGCTCCAGCTATATTATCATTGACAAATCTACAATCATAACCATAACCAACTGATAGTTTTTCAAAAGTATCGATAGTAGCTATTTCCTTTATAAATTCTTTAGATTCTTTTATAAAACCTATATTTTGATTATATTCTTTAATATCAGTTAAAGCATCTAAGGAGTAACTCTTTATAATTTTTTCATGATATTTTTTATAATTATTTTCTGTGGATAGAACCTCCATGCCTTTTAATTCCCCATTTATAAAGATTAAAATACCATTTTGATTAGAAAAAGGAAGTGCTTTAATATAATCATCTAAATTATCTTTTTCAACTTCATAAACGTCACTCATTGCAATAGTATTGGATTTAAAATCACGTATATCATGCAAAGAATCTATTTCACTCCATACTTCACCTTGGTTAGATTGATAACC
The DNA here is from genome assembly GCA_009777005.1 of Methanobrevibacter sp. Lineage (GTDB taxonomy): Archaea > Methanobacteriota > Methanobacteria > Methanobacteriales > Methanobacteriaceae > Methanorudis. The sequence continues at coordinate 875 of WRMT01000240.1, forward strand.
AATACCTTCTTTAAGAGATGAGGACACAGCCATATTTTTACTTTGACGAATTTTTGAAGAAGCAATTGTTCCTGAATCTTTAAAATGATCTGATGTATAATCCCATCTACCTTGTTCTGTGCAACTTACAGGAATATCATGTTGTGAATGTTCTGGAATAAGAATAGTTGTGTTTAAGACCCTATTTTGTTTAGCTCCTTTTAATTCTTCACCATCAAAAAGTAAAACGGGTAAATCCCCATTATTAATAATATTTAAAGTAGGAACACTTCCAGATTCATCTATTTCTGTGATTTTTACTGATTCATTATTAATACCCTCAGTTAGTGTAGAATACTTAATTTTTGGAAAATTTAAACATTTCATAGCTACTGTTGTCATGTTTTTATAGCTAGTTACTTCACATAATTCTATATTTGATAAATATTTTTTTACTAATGTCATTTTTTTCACATCATTTTTCATTAAATTATCTTATTTTATTGCCCAAATTACCTCAACATCATCTTTAAATTCAATGTCATCTGGTTCAAAATCATCGACTTGAAAATCACTTAGATCAACACTTTCTTGGAACTGTAAATTTTTTAATCCCACTTCAAATGGATTAAAATGTTTAATAGCTATATTATCGACGTTATAATTTATTTCTTTCAATTCTCCTAATTCTTTCCCAAGTGATTGAACCATGATTTCTGCTTTATTCTTTGCATCAATCATAGATTTCTCTAGTAACTGATTTTTAACAGATTCTTTATCTTTTATTCCATACCGAATATTCATATCTAATGGAAATTCAGATTTAGATATTTCTGATAAAAGGTTTGATAATGTTTCATTGTTGATATCAAATTCAAGTTTTAATGAATGACTAATTTTATATTTTTTGACTTTTTCTCTAATTACCCTGTTTGTTCCAACTAATTTCTCTTTATAATCCATGGTTGGATATGCATTCCAATATTTTGTTTTTAAATCTTCTTTTTGAAATTTTAAAGATTTAATAATATTATTTAATTTTTTTAAAGACTTTTTATATTTTTTATAAGCTTCTTCATAGTCTTTATTTTTAACATCTATCTCAAAATCAACAATGGTCAAATTTGGACTCATTTTTAAATTTCCCTTACCTTTAACAGATATTATTTTATTGCTCATATTAACACTTCCAAATCCTTAGAGATTATAGTCCTTGAAGAAAAGCTTGAATTAATTTCTTTATAAAAAATTAATTAATTTTCTAAAAATCTAATTTATTTATGTTATTCTTAAAATAAATGATTAATATTTGTTTTTATTAAAAAATATAAATTATAATAATTTAGATTGATTTATAAAGGATTATTAAAAACTTTTAAAAAATCATTACTTAAAAACTTTATTTCCAATAATATAATATACTTAAAAAAAACTTTAATCTTCGAATTTAGTTCCCTTGTTTTTTTATCAAAGGTTCAAATTTATCCTTCCTGTAATCTACTTTCTTAAATCCTTTAGTTAAATTACAATGTTGGCAAAGAACTTGTAAATTATCTATATCATTTGTTCCCCCTTCAACTCGAGGTATTATGTGATCTATTGTTAAATTTTCCTTAGTTCCACAGGATAGACATGTGTAATTGTCTCTTTCAAGAACTTTATTTCTTATAGAATTAGAAACAGTTGATTTGTTTTTAACAGCTATCTCATTAAGAATATTCTTGAAATTATTATTTTCAGTTCTTAATCTGTTTCTTTCTTTAATCAGATTCCTGTTTTCAAGTCGAATATTCTTATTTTCTCTTTTTAATTGAACTATGGTTTCATTTTCCTCTAATGTCAATTGTTTAATTAATTTTGTTTTACTTTTATTTTCTTTTTTTAATTTTCTAATTTCTTTGTCAATTGGGTTGTTTATAAGTACCAAAAATAATTCAAACATCTAACCAACCACTTACTCATTGCAATAGAATATATAATTTCAAAATTTTAATTTTTCAAATATTTACAATTAATTATTAGCTATTTTATTAAAAAATTCAAGATCTTCTTTTGATAATTGATTATCTCTATTGTAAAGATGTTGTTCTAGCCAAAGACCACTATTTCTTATTTTTTCTCTAGGTGAATCATTACCTAACCATTCATCTGAAGGTTTAGATTCATTTGAAAGTGAAAGTGATGAGATGATCTTTGATTTTAAGTGTAATCTTTTTAATTTAGGGTTAATTTCAACTATAGAAAAAGAAAAATGCTCTTGTATGTATTGGCTAACCATCTCTTCTATGTTTTTTATTTGTTCATTTTCTGGAGAATCAGCAGAATATTCTTCACTAAATTCTTTTAAATCCATATCCCACATCTTCATGATTTTTGATGAAGGAGAGATATTAAACTTCTTAAAATACTTATTATCTTCTTTTGTTAAAAGTGATTTTCCAATATTTTTTCTAAAAACCGTGTTGTCTCTATTACCATCTTTGAAAATATAATTTAACATTTTAGCTAATCTATTTTCTTTAACATTTGACCCAACATATACAATTCTATCTTCACCTTGAAATTTCTCACCTTTTTCAAAGAAAACAAATATTCCATTTTTTGGTATTTTTTCACTAAAAGGAAATTCATATCTTTTAGTATTATTAAATAGTCTATGGACGCTAGGAGTGTATGCAAGATGGTTTAAAACATCCTTATTATTATTTTCATATGATTGTTTAATTAAAAACAAAGCATAATCAATCTCATCATAGCTATTAAGAGAAAAATTAATTTTTTTTATTTTATTAACTTTATCAGTTTTATTTTCTGATTTTAATTCATTGCTAATATTTTTATAATCATCAAAAGGTTTATCTTCACTAAAAGATAATTCAAAGTTAATTTTATCCTTATCTAAATCTATTTTTAAAAATCTATAGTAATATGAAAAGGTTAAATAGCTTTTTATTGGAGTGACTTTAATTTCACTATTCCAGCTTAGAATTTCTTTCTTTAATTTCTTATAAATTTCAACTATACTACTACCTACTCCACCAGTAAGTTCTTCTTCTGTAACAAACATTTTATTTTCAGCAAAGTAAGAATCTAAAATAAATCTAACTTTAGAACTAAATCCTTTTCCTTCAACTTGATTTATTTTTTCTAAATGTTTGGGACTTATCATAATAGATTTTTTTATTAATTCTTTCTCTTTTTCATGATTATTCAATACAAAATCAATAAATAGCTTAACCTTTATTGATTCTTTTGTTTCTATATGAGTCAAGCTATTTAAAAACTCAATAGCTCTATTTTGTATTTTTATTTCATTTTTTCCAAGAGAAACAATAGCTACATTTAAATTATTATAAAGTAAATCAATCATGATTAAAACAAAGCTTTTTAATTCATTAGTTTTTAATTTATTATTTTTTCCATAAGTTCCTAAACAAACTGAAGCATCAGCTATTTCTAAATATTTTTTATATTCTAATCCATTATTGTTTATTTCAGGAAGTATTTTTTCATCCACAAAAATAGCTATATCATCATCTGTTTCTAAAACACCTAATATTTCAGTGAAACTTAGTTTTGAGCTAAAATATCTGGAGTTAATATAAGTTTTTTTAGCTATTTCCCAATTTTTTTCATTATTCATATAATCCCACCTTAAAATGTAAGAAAAATTATTCAAATTTATTCTGAATATTTTTTTATTATTATTCCGAATATTGTATTTTATAGTATATAATCTTTATGGTATTTTGAAAATTTTTCTATTAATCCATCTTCAATTGGTTAAAATTTTAATCTAATTTTAGGAGAAAAATTTTTTAATTAATAAACTGTATGAATTTGAAATAATTGAAAAGTATAGACTAGAAGTTAAAATAATTTCAAATTTATTAATTTTAAAAAAAAAATCAGA
>WRMT01000241.1 GCA_009777005.1 Methanobrevibacter sp.
GACATTTAAAAGATGAGTCGCATCTTTAATTGAAAAGTTTTGCCGTAACATCCTTAAAAACAATACCCTTTGATAAATCCTATAATAAACAATATACTCACTCAAAACCTCATCAAATCCTTCATTTTCAAATGATCAGCTATTTCAATATCATACTGATTAATCATATAATATTACTATTTTCAATAACCATATATAAAACTTTGGAAAAAAGTTTGGTAATTATCTATATATTTTTCACAACTAACCATTTCATATTCAACAAATCATTAAAGTTAACTATATCATTTTAAATTATAACAGAATAAAACCGTTTTTTCAAAGCCAAAAACACAACCTTTTCAAAAATCCCCAGTAGGTTTACATAGTCTCTTTAATTAATGATTTTCTATTTTTTGAATATGAAGATACTCCTTCATATCCTATATTTTTAAAAAGCAAATTCAATAAATATGCAGAAGGAACAGAAGGTTTTTTTCTTGTTTTACCCACCGTAATATGATTTGGAAATGAGTAAAAATGAAATTCTTTATGAAAAATAGCCTGATTGGATAAAATATCTTTGATAACATGAATTGCACCTATATTAATAATCAACTTTTCAATTTCATTTACATAATTGACTAATTCTTATCATCTGCACTGAAATGAATATCATCTTCCTTTAAATCAAATTTAACACCTTTAGAAGAAAATTTCTTCACTGCATTCATATGATTTTTCTCTCTAATAGAAATATTGAATGAAGCTAAATCTTTTTCTGGCATAATTTTTAAAGATAAGCAAATTGTCTGAATCCATGATTTTTCTTCATTAAAACTTTTAAATAAAATATTATTATTAGTCGATTTTAAGACATAATCTAATATTTGATAAAAGGGATATTCCGTCACACCTTCAAGCATTTTTTTATAAGCAAAATATTTTTTTTAGATTGAATAAATCACTTCTTTTGAAGTTGTCATTTTTATCTGTAGAAATCAATACCTCTATTTTTTCAAAATCAAATCCTTTAATGTCCTTTTTAATTAATTTATTATCATATGCTTTACTGACTAACTCTTTGAATTTTTCATACCTGTCATTTGTTATTAAATTGGTTTTAATAGACATATGTCACCAAATCCTAGAAATAATTATAGTTAACACCAAAATAAAGATTTAAATAGAATCAAAAAAAACCCCTTAACATATTATTATTTTGTGTTTAGCTTACTTTAAAATTAAATAAATCGCTACTTGAATTTAAATCTAAACTTTTATTTTCCATTTGAAATTTCTTTCCAGAATAACTAAAAAAGTAAATATAAATATTTATAAAAACACACTTAAAACTATGTTAAATTAAGAGATTATGTTAGTGATGTGGAATTAATGAATAAAAAGATAAAATATCATTTTTTTGAAAAAAAGAATTGGAATGGTTTTAGAAAATTATTCTGTTCACTTTTATCATTTGTTAGAATAATAGCTAAAATTTTAAATATAAAATTAATATTTTTGCCAAATATTCTATTAATTTTAACCTTAATGAACAATAGGGGAGAACATTAAAAACAAAACTTTTACTATCTTAATTTTGGATGAAATTTTTTTGCCGAAGAATACATGAAAATATTTTCCAAAATCATTTCTAGACCTCATTTACAAAAAAAATAGAGAACCCATTTGTAGCAAAAAATAAATTTTCGGAAATAAATTCCAAAACTTTTTCAGTAAGCATTACTTCTATTAAAACCATTTTTCAAATAAAAACCAAGCCAACTTTATAAAGAATCATTTCGTTTATTAATACTATCAATTAATTCATAAAATTTCCCAAAATATTCTTCATTATACTTTATATCTCGTTTAAATTCTTTCAAATATAGCTTTTTTAATTTATTTTTGGCTTCTTTTCTAGTTTTATTATTACTCGATCCCATTGCATCTATTAAGTCCGTATTGTTTGAATTAATTTTATTTTTAATAAAGTCAGGTAACAATCCTTCAATGCTTTCACGACCATTATGATCAGTTCCGACAGTAAAATAATCTTTATTAACAACATATCCTGTTGAATCGAGATTCTTTTTGAGTTTTTCATAAACATCTAAATCAAATGTTATAATGACCTCTTCAAACCTTTCTTTAATGAATTTTAACAGGACATTATTTTGGATATTTCCATAACCACCATAAGGATAAATTTCACCCTCGAAATTTAGCTTATTTTCACCTAATTGATGATTTCTCATCAATTCAAAATATTCACAATCAGTATCTCCTTCAACAAACAGGATTGAGTTATTTTTACTGAAGAATGCTTTTTTCATTGTGTCAAATTCTGGTCCTATCATACCTAAAGCTAATTCAAATGGTTCTTTCCAGTTTTCATTATCCACATCTTCAATATAGGATTCTCTCAAATTCCCATCCAAAACCTTTCTTTTTACTAGAATATTTGAATTAGGATTCTGATGGCTTAATAAATAAGGACTATGTGTTGTAACAATGACTTGTATTCTTAACTTTTCACTTAAATTTTGCAAGATTCTTCCAAAATCTGCCTGAGCAGATGGATGAAGAAAAGATTCTGGTTCTTCAACTATCAATAGAGGAGTTATTTTAGATTCAACATCCTGTTCTATAACAGTTTTTGCATGAAAAATGCTGTTTAAAATCAACGTTCTGTTTTGAGTACCACTTCCCCAGTTTTCTAATGAGAGTTTATAATCCTCTTCACCTAAAAGTATTTCATATGGGATGCGACCATAATCAATATTAACATTAATATCAACATCACTAAAATTCAAACTAATGTCATGTTTATCATCAACCATATGAATTAAATCTTGAAGTTGAGATTTATTTTTTTGAATAGATTCAGATAATTTCTTATTAATAGATTTCACTTGTTTTTCAATTTGTATAACCTCATTATCAATTGATTCACGTGTTTTATTTGGCAAATTTTTAAATTCACCATGATAACTTTTCTTAGAGATCCTATATCTGCGAAAAGCTTCATGATTTTGGCTAGTTGAATTATGAAAAATTATTACTTTTTCAAAATTTAATCTACTAAAAATCTCTCTTTTTCCAAAATCACTATTCATTTCTTTCCCATCAATTATAATCCTACTAAAATTTCTTTTATACTTTCTGTTTTTTATTTTATCTCCTTGACATATTGTTATTTCAATTAGTGTGTCTTTTATTTCAAAGTCATGCCTTCCTTCATTTTTTAAAACCATTTCACAAAATTTTAGAAAACCAAAGTCGTTTTTTTTCCTTAACAAAAGTTTAATTTTGATTAATGACTCAATATCTTCTATATTTTCCTTCCAAATAGGTAAATCATTAATAGTATGACTTGCTCTAAACTTATATCCCCCAAGTACTTTAAAAATAGCTTTAATAATGTTAGACTTTCCTGAATTGTTTTTGCCACAGATTGCTGTATAAAAATCATCAAAATGAATTGTACATTTTTCAAATGATTTAAAATTTTGTATATATACTTCTTTTATTTCCATTTTAATCCCCCATAAATAATAAATTTTTTGTAATAACAATGAATATTAATTATGCTCCCTGAAACATTTTTTTCTTTTTTATTAACTGATAAAATCTTCTTTATCCTTATAATTATTTTCAAAAAATCATCATTTTCAATTATACTTGATTATAGTAACAGTTTTTTTCAATAATTGAAAAAAAATGTATCATCAAATTGTGATAAAATTCTTTTATTTTCAAATTACTGATATAATTTAGAGTTTTTTCTGTTTAACACAGAAATAATCCTTTTTTTCAATTTTTAAGAGTTTTAGAAAGTTTGCCATCAATTTAACAAAATTACATCAAAGTCAGTAGATTGAAATAATGAGGTTAGTTTTCTTAGTGGATAAAAAAATTTATAAACTGATAAAAATATTTATCCATTATTCAAATTATTTCATTCGCTAATTTTTTTCAAAAATGTTTCCTAAGATTGTGACTTTAAAACATTTAATTTCCCAGTACATGCATGATTAATCAAAGATTTTTTGTATTCTTCTAAAAGTTCAATTAATTTTTTATTTTTTTCAATAGTTTTATCAACAGCTAATGTTTTTTTATCAAAAAAATTAGATATTCGTTCTTGTTCATTTAAAGAAGGTACTACAATAATGAAATTCGAAATATGATCTAAAGTTATTCTTTTAATTGCCCCTCCAGCCATCCAAATTCTCCATTGATTTTTAATAGCTTCAGATCTTAAATAATGAATCAACCATCTTTGAATTACATTGTCAGAGGGTGTTAAAATAGCTAAAGAAGATAAAAGAACAAAATTATTGCGTTTTACAGGAACAACTAGCCCTATAGTACCTATCTGAGAAAACAATATATCTCCCCTATTTGGTTGACAACCATTTCTAACTAACAAATCATAATCTTGCTTCGAAATTCTCTTACAATTTTCTAAATCTATAATTTCATTAATTTCATTTAAATCTGAAACTGTTACATAAGGATATCCTTCAGATAAAATATTTACAGAAATATGAGAACCATCTGTAATGTTATTTAAATTATACTTAAGTTTTTTTAAATTCCAATCCTCAGGAATTTCACCAATCCACACAACACCAGAATCTTTCATTTTTGCATTTGGGTTGAGTCCTTTAGTAACTACATGATTTATTAAAGATGTTCTTTTTTCTTCTAAAAGTTCAATTAATTTTTTATTTTTTTCAATAGCTTTATCAATACCTTAACGCTTTTTAT
>WRMT01000242.1 GCA_009777005.1 Methanobrevibacter sp.
TAGACAAATTATAATAAATCTAAAAAATTTAATAATTTGAAAACATGGCTATTTTTCCTTGTTTGCAAAATAAAGCAAGAATAGGCATTTTTATAGTATCATAAACATAGAAATTATTAATACAATTGTTCCATCAGTAAAGTTTTTGACACTGCCTTTTTATTCTATTTTATTAAGATATTATAAATAATTTTTTTAAATGAATCATAACCATAATAGCTAAAATTCGTGCAATCCATTTAAATAAAATATTCATTCAAAAGATAAGTACAAAAGATAAGTATATATAAGAATACTATATTATTATATAATGTTAGTAAACAGATTTTAATCTAACTTTAATTACTAAATTCTTATGACTTTAGTTATTTTTCAAAAATCGAATTCTAAAATCAATCTTTTATATTAAACTTATATTAATTGTTTTTATAAATTTAATAATTTGATTGTTGGTAAAAACATAGATGTGAACAAATGATAGAAGACAAAATACAAGTTCTAAGACAAGCAGCTAAAGTTTCTACCGAACAAAGTGCAAATAACTTATGGTGTGTAATAGCTGGTAATGAAGAGCTAGTAAATAATATAGCTTATGCAGCTATAGCTTCTAAAGATCGGGTTAAAATACTTTTTAGAGAACATGTTACTCTTAAAGAACCTTATGTTCATAAAAAATTCGATTTTATTATGATATATGGAGACTCGAGTAAGATAAGAGAGCTTAGCTACATCTGTAAAGATAAAAGTGGAGCTTATATTCAAATTGCTCCATATTATGTAATGGATGAACCTAATTTAATGTTATTAGTAGCTCCAGAAGATGCAATAAAGAAATTTGTTGGAGATCTTGAAAGAGTAGGATCACAGTTTTCAATATTATTAGAAGATCAAACTACTGGATTTATAGAAACTGATTTGAAGGTAAAAGTGTGGCTTCCAAATTTAGTAGCTAATATGATTGCTCCTTTATTCAATATGAGTGATGTTGTACTATCAACTGTACTCATATCCACAAAAAAAGAAGAAGATGTAAAAAATATCAAAAAAATAGCTAAAACTAACAAAATTTTCGTTATAGACTTTAAGGATATTATTATGGAGAAGTAAGCATGAATATTTTCAAAAGTAAAGATAAAAATAATAAAGGGAAAAAAGCCCCAGAACCAAAGAAAAAAAAAGGAATGAATAATAGTTTAGGGATAGATTTAGGGACACTAAATACTGTTATTGCAAAACCATCAGGAGATAAATTTGATTTATATCAAATCCCTTCAGTTGTAGCTATTAAAAAAGAAGACCCAACAGCAGTATTAGCTGTTGGAGAAGAAGCTAAATTAATGTTAGGAAGAACTCCAGAAGATATCGTTGCAGTAAGACCTTTGAAAAAAGGAGTAATTGAAAGTAAAGCTCAAGCAAAAGCACTATTATCTAAAGCTATTGAAATTGGAACTAGTAACGGAGAAACTATTGGTAGAGTTGTTATTGGAATTCCTGGAGATGCCTCTGAAGTGGAAAAAAGTGCTGCTGAAGAAATTACAAAAAAAGCAGGAGCAGATTTTGTTTTAGTGATTAGCGAAGGATTATCCGCAGCTATTGGAGCAGGATTACCTATAGCTGAACCTGATGGAACAATGGTAATTGATATTGGTGCAGGATCAACTGACTTAGTTGTTATCTCTCTTGGTGGAATAACTGATATAAAAACAGTTAGGCGTGGAGGAGATGATATAGACAACAATATTGTAGATATTGTCAAAAAAAGGTTCAATGTTAAAATTGGAATCCATGCTGCTGAAACATCTAAAATAAGTGTAGGTATGATTCATTGTAGTGAAAACTTGGAAAATCAAAGTATTGAAGTTATTGGAAAATCTATTGATACACATAAACCAAAAAAGATTATTATTGATTCAATGTTGATAGCCGATGCTGCAGAACCTATTATGAAAGAAGTAGTAGAAGGACTAGATGAAGTTTTAGAAAAACTCACTCCAGAATTAATTGCAGGAGTATATAACAATACAGTGGCTGTAGGTGGGAGTTCTAGACTAAGAGGACTTAAAGAAAGAATATGTGATGATTTAAGTATTCCAATCACAATCAATGACGATCCTATGACTGTTGTAGCTAAGGGTGCAGCTATTGTTGCAGCTGAACCACGTGCTTTAGAACCTGAAGTTCGTTTGAAAGCTATGAAATAAGGTATAGCTACAATTAATAATTTTATTTAAAAAAAAAAAGGTATTAATTGTACTTCATAATAATTCCATGATTTATTTTTTTTATTATTTCTCTATAACATTCTTTTAAATTTTCTATTAATTTTTTTTATAATACTCATTATTATTTTTTTATTATTAATTAAAATATAAAATTATAATTTTTTATTTATAAATTCAAAGAATTATTGTAATAAATATTAATCAAATTAATAATTATTAGCTAATTTAATCTCATTTAATAAAAGGACTATTTCTTTGAAATAGCTTAAAAAAAATCTTAATTTTGAAGGTGTGCTAATGAACATATTAGGAATAGATGAAGCAGGTAGAGGACCAGTGATTGGACCTCTTATAGTTGCAGGAATTGTCATTCCTGAAGAAAAAGTAGCTATTCTTAATAGAATGGGAATAAAAGATTCTAAAAAATTAACTCCCACTCGAAGAAAAGTACTATCTCGTAAATTAGAAAGTATGTTTGAATGGGAAACTGTTGAGATTACAGCCCGTGATATTGACAACTTAAGAGCTAATGATGTAAACTTAAATGAGATTGAAAAAATAGCTATGATAAAAATCATTAAAAATCTCAACTTCGATGAAATAATAATTGATTCCGTTGATATCAAACCAAAAAGACTTGAAGAAGGAATCAAAAAAGTTGTTGGTGATGTACAAGTAAAAGCTGAGCATAAAGCAGATGATAAATATATACAAGTAGCTGCTGCATCAATAATAGCTAAAGCTAAACGAGACCATATTATCGAAAAAATAAAAAAAGAATATAGACAAATAGGAAATGTAGGATCAGGTTATCCAAGTGATCCAAAAACAAAGGAATTTTTAAAAAACTTTAGCTATGATGAAATGCCGGATATAGTTAGAAAATCATGGAATACTGTGCAAAAACTTAAATAAGAATAAATTTGATAGCTTGTAATAATTAAAATGTTTTATAATTTATTTTGAGACAATTTAAAATTTTAAATAAGAAAAAACTTCGTTTTTCTGATTTTTGTAAAATCTTCGATTTTACAATCTTTAAGAAAATCCACGATTTTCTAAACTTGAAAAAATAAAAAATTATTAGAAAACCTATATCATTTAAAACTATGAATATATTATAAACTAGAATTTAAATTATAATAAACATTTATTGTTTACAATTTAATTTGTATAGTCATTCATGAAAAAAATGTGAATTCTCATAATCCCAATAACAAGTTCATTTTTCATTGAAAAACTGGAATTTGAATAAATCAAGTACACTATTTCATTGAAAACCCTGAATAACTTATTAAATATCCAATCCTATAAGGACGTGTATTTTTGTATAAAATAAACGCTACATATGATGGTAAAGATTTTAAATTTGAAAAACCATTGCCAAAAGGAAAATATAATGTTGAATTAAAATTTATTAAAGCAGACGAATCAAAAAAAGATGTGATAAATGAAATACTTGAATTATCTGGTGTTTGGGATGAAGAAAATGTGGATTTATTCGATAAAATCATAAAAGAAAGAAAAAACTTTTCATCAGATAGGGTAGAACTATGATATTTATATATTCATATCAAAAATTTGGTGTTGGACTACATAATCTAAAAAAATGGTTTGAATAAAAAAGTTCACAAATCCTATAGTTAGAGCATATGGCAGAATTTTAATCTTGAAAGTGCCCTAAAATAAAATTGTTTTCAAAAAATTTGATTTTTTCTGAAAAATTTTTAAAAAAAGACATTAAATTGAATAATTCAATGCTTTTTAAGTATTTTTCTATACAAAAATTAATAATGAGACATTTTCATCTTATTCAGCTGAAAAATAGGATTATGTAAATAATCAAACATTATAAAAGTAGTATTTTGCCTTGTAAAAATAAATTGTAGTTACTAATTGAAAATTGATGAATAATATGTCTAAAATAAATTATTTTCAAAATCATTATAGGTTGTATAAAAAACGGTTGATTTCTAGGTTCCCTAGTTTATATATTATTATTAAAAATAATATCAATATAAAAAAGACTATTATTGATTTAAAAGGATATAAGGCCATTAAACAAAATGGATTATTTGATACTCAATATTATTTAAGGGAAAACCAAGAAACTTCAGGTGTAGATATAGATCCAATTCTTCATTACCTATTTAAAGGATTTAAACAGGATAAGAATCCTTCTTCTTATTTTAATGGAAATTATTATTTAAAAAGATATTCTGATGTTTTAGAAAGTGGATTGAACCCATTAATACATTATTCCCTCATTGGAATAAAAGAAAATAGATTTACTAAGAAAGTATCAAAAAGAAGTTCTGCAATTATTAAAAGAAAACATTATTTAATAGCTAATTCTGGATTATTTGATAAAAAATACTATGAACGTAATCATGATATAGGAAATGAACATCCGATAATGCATTATTTAAAGAAAGGATCGAAAAATAATCTTAATCCAAATCCTCTTTTTGATAGTAGCTGGTATTTAAGGAATAATTCTGATTTAAAAATAAAAGATCCTTTTTTACA
>WRMT01000243.1 GCA_009777005.1 Methanobrevibacter sp.
TTCATATTCCTCCATAGTTTCTAAAACATCCTTTATAAAAGCAATTGTTTCTTCAGATGGAGGTTCTTCAATTATTTTCAAAAAACGTTCAGCATCTTCACCATATAATGTTGGGGTTGGTTTTATCGGATTATCCATAAGTGTTTTTCCTCCATGAAATTAATAATTAGTATTAATATGGTCATTTTTACTTAATTCAGTTTTACTAAACTTAAAAAACTAGTTTTAAAACTAATCTCTTTTAATAGCTTGAATCCAAGTTCAAACTTATTATTTAAAATAATTAGCTATTGAATTTCAGCTATTTTTACAATTATTGACAAATAAATGTTTATCGAACAATGATATTTGTAAATTACTTATTCAAACATCATGCTTTAGTGGAAAGAAATGATAGTGATGAATTATGATTTAAAAAAAATATGAAATATATTTCTCATATATACTATATATTACTTAATTATAATATATATTTCTCATTCTAATATGTTTTTTTAGAAAAAATAGAGGATAAAGAAAAGAAAATTTTCTTATCTTTTAGAAATAAAAGATAAAAATATAATCTATAAAAATAGATCTATGAAGTCATAATTAGCATGTCTATCTGCCATGTCTTCTTCAGTCACATTTAATAATTTCATAAAATCAGGAATAGTTGATTCTAAAGTCAAAAGTGTAGATAATTCAAAAGAAGTTCCAAGTGGCATAGGAACATAATTTTCCTTTTCGTTCTTTTTATTATCATAACTTTTAATTGTTATTGACAAGTCAGATAGTTTAGCTAATCTAGATTCCTTATTTGAACATATAGATAATATCTTTTTCACACCATATTTTTTATACTTACTAGCTATTTCAACAACAGATGGAGTTTTTCCTGAACCTGAAATAGCTATTAATACACTCTTTTCACTCTTCCTTTCAATAGCTGTATTTTCACCAATTACATTGGCATTCAGTCCTAAGTGCTTTAATCGCATTGCAAAAGCCTTAGCTACTAATCCAGATCTACCACCACCTAAAACAAATATATTATCAGACCCTGCAATAATATTTATAAATTCTTCATACCTTTTATTGTCTAAGTCATTAAAAACAGATTGTGAATGACTTATAATTTCATTAAATGTTCTTTCATAAAACATAGTATCTTAAAATTTTTTCTTATTTTTATAAATAGTATACTAAAATCCATTAGTTAATAATGTTTAGCTATTCTCAATAATATAGTTTAATGATTCTTCTTTTTTATAATTTACAAAATATTAGGATTTTTGTCAATATACTTTTTTCACTTATTTATAACTTGAAATAATTATAAAGAATTATTTTTTAAAAAATCTATTAAAAAATCCTTTTTTCTTAAGTTTAAATAGGAATAAGAATATCTCTATCAATTAAAGTTATAATAGCTAACTATATGAATTAAAGTATTATAGCCCTATAAAAAAATTATTTTTATTATAATTTCAATTAAATAAATAGCTTTACTTCAAGTAAAAGTTTAGAAAAAACTACATATTAATGCAAAAAAATGATTTTAGGAAAAATCATATATTTATAATTAGGACATATTTTATATAGAATATAGATAGTGATTTAAATGGCAAATATAATTATTGAAGCCAATTTATTAAAAAGTATTAAGGACATAGCTAAAAAAAAAAAAAGGTACTAATGAAGAAACTTTTATAAAAAATATTTTAAGTGAAGCTGTAGAAAACTATGAAGGATGTGAATTACTAGAAAGACTTAATAAAGGATTTGCTGAAATTAAAACAAGATATGGGATAGAATGGACGCAGTGATAAATTAAAACTGTTTTTAACTAAAAAACTTATGATTTTCTTGAAAAATTAAATAAAAATGACTATGAAATACTGAAAAAAGCTATCTATTCTATTTAAAAAGACTCATATGATTTTAAAATATCACAAGTAAATAAGTTATATACGAAAAAACTATTAATCATTCATATAAAAATGAATAAAAAATTTATAATATCAAATATACTAAAAAAAAAAAAAACTTATTTAGAAATCATAGCTACTTAAACTATTCTTAAATAACCTTTAGCTGGTTCAAAAATCAATCCTTTATTTATTAATTCTTTTATAAGTTTTTCAAGGATTTTTTCACTAATTCCCACTTCATTTACAATTTTTGATTGTAAAACCCCTCTAGATTCTTTATTTTCATGTTTTTTAATATAATCTAAAATTTTCTTTAACCTTCTTTGCTTGGATATTGGAGTGACATAGTCATGTATGTTCGTGATTTCTAAATAAGAATCATCTTCTGTGCAATGAATATCTAAAACCATCTGTGATTTGTCAATTGATAATATTTCTCTTATAGGTTCTGGATTTATAATTTTTTTCATAGCTATATTTTGAACACTTAAGTTTTTCTCTTCCTTAGCTATTTCAATTAATGCATCTTGATCATTTATTTTACAAGTAGCTATCCATCTTACCCCTTTATATTTATCTGTTTTTGCAATTTCAATTAATGTCTTTTCATTATTTATTTTTTCTACTGCTATCATTCTGATTCTATCATTTGCATGTGTTTTAGCTATTTCAGTTAATAAATCCTGATTAAAAATGTTACAAGTAGCAATAACTCCATGATATGGATTTTTTTCTGTTTTAACTATTTTTATTAATGTTTCTTCATTTATAATCTTTCTTAAAGTCATTTCTTTAATATATTGATTTTTTTCTGTTTTGAATATGTCAAATAATAATTCATGATTTTTAATCTTTATTAAAGCAGTTTCTCGAACACTTTCAATATGAATTGCTTTAAATATTTCATATAAAATCTTTTCATTTGTAATTTTTTCAGTAGCTATCTTTTTAATAGCTTTATTTTCAGAGTTTTTAGCTATTTCTTCTAAAGATTTATCATTATCAATCTTTTCAACTACTCCCTTTAAAATAATTAATGGAAGATCTGTTTTAGCTATTTCAATTAAAACTTCTTCATTATCAATTTTTTTTAATGCTACCTCACGAACAGAACAATCTGGATCGTTTTTAGCTATTTTGATTAAAAATTCTTCATTATTTATTTTTTCAACAGCTATTTTCCTAAGATAACTGTTTTCATCTGTTTTAGCTATTTCAAGAAGAGTTTCTTCATTTTTAATATTAGAAACTGCAGTACTACGAACCTTCCAATTTTCATCTGTTTTAGCTATTTCATTTAAGGTTTTTTCATCCTTGATTTTTTTTGTTGCTACTACACGAACGTCATGTGATTTATCGGTTTTAGCTATATCAATCAGAGTTGCTTCATGAGTAATTTTTTCAATGGCAGCTATTTGAACTTCAATATAGTTAGGTGTTTTAGCTAGTTTTATCAATTTTTCAATATCTTCTTCATCCATTGATTTTATATTAGCTATAATTCTTTCTATATCTACAAATTGACACATTAAATCATTTCCTACTTTATTATTTTTTTCCTCTGACTAATTATTTTAGCTATAATAATATTACACTTTTATTTTATGGAAGATATCCAGTTAAATCCCACTACAAAAGGTTTAAATTGAAAACTAGGTGGTTTAAAACCATTATCAAACTTATAAATTCTTCCCCATATATCAAGTGAATTATCTATTATTTTGTCTTGGAGTTCATCTAGAGACACTAGCATTTTTGAAACACTCATACCCATAACAATACGAACCCACATCTTTTTCTCATTGTAAAAACAGGGAGTATAATTATTCTCTAATTGAATAAATTCAGGAGAGGAACTTCCATAATTCATACTCATTTTAAACGAACCTCTGATGAAAAAATCCTCATCACTTGACATTCCCTCCATAGTTTCACCTAAATTTGAAAAACAAGTTTTTCTTTCTTTTTGCTCTTTAATAACAGAAAAAATAGCTGATTCTATTTCAAAGTCAATTGAACCATTTCCTTCTATGTTGAAACCTTGTTGAGCCATTGCCATTTTACCACGAGGAGAATCTTTACCCCAAAAATCTACTGCAAATTCAAGAGGTATACCAAAAGCATCTTTTTGATTTATTTTCCCTCTTCTTAAAACAGAGCTAAATTTATCTAAATCTTCTTGACTTATGTAAACATATTGTTTGTTCATAGCTATCACCATCTTGATAGTCATCAATATTTTTTATTGAAAATTAGTAACTGATTAAAATTAACTTCTTTTACTTATAAACCTTCTAAAACAATTACTTTATCAACTATTTATACTATGAAAATTTAGCTAAAATTTAACCATTTACTGTAGATAATCAGCTGATAAAAATGGTAAAAAAAAGTTTATTTCTTTGTAAGAAAATTCATATAGAAATCCAAAAAGCTATATTTAATCATATAGCACATGAAATTGAAGTAATAGCTAAATATGCAGGAATTCGTTTAACTAATAGAACATATGCAGAATACAATGTAATTGAAGCTATGAAAGAAACAAATATTAATTTAAACAATCATAAATCTAAAAATAACAGAAAATCTCATTTTAAAGCGAATAAAATACATTATAACAAAATTAATTGTAAGATATACCATATTACTAATCTTTTTAACATTATAAAAAAATATTTTTTTAATTATAACTTGTTAAATCATTTAAAATCTAATTTTAAAGATTTTTAAAATTATTTATAAAAATTTATTTGTTATGAATATTTTAGAAAAATACTTTAATATCAAAAAAAT
>WRMT01000244.1 GCA_009777005.1 Methanobrevibacter sp.
TTTATGATTTATATTGGTTAATTATGTTGTATTTTTGTTAAATATGCTTTATATTTTTTAATTATAATTTATATTTCTTAATTATGATATATTTTGGTTATTTATGATTTATATTTTTTAATTATGATGTGTTTTTCTTAATTATGATTTATATTTTTTAATTATGATGTGTTTTTCTTAATTATGATTTATATTTTTTAATTATAATTTATATTTCTTAATCATGAAATGTTTTTCTCAATAATAGTTTATTTCAATGAAAATCCTTGATAAACAGTAAATTTGACAGATTATCAATATAAAATATTGATTTAAATAGTTAGAATTTAGAAATAGAATTCTTTAAATTGACAGCTTTGGTTTCGCTAAATGAATAATTTAAATAACATTTAAGGTGACTTAATAATGAATCCTAATTTAATAGCTAAAATAGCACAAATATCTTCAGTACTTGAAGTTAGTGGATATCCAAAACCTGGAAATGTTCACAGAACTCGTGATTTTCCTGATATGGTTTTTGAAGATTTTTTAATTAGTGGAATAGCTATTGGTGATACAATAACCGAAGCAGCTACTCATGCATTAGAAATAAATAATTCTATCTCTTTTAAAGAAGCTAATTTAGGAAAATATATTTTACAAGCTGTTAAGGAAACTGATAAATGGGTAGCTAATAACACTAATTTAGGAATTATAATGTTAATCACTCCAATAGCTATGTCTGCAGCTATTAGTAATAATTTAGATGAATTAAAAGAGAATATTAATAATTTAATATTTTTTTCCACGGTTATTGATGCAATTGCTCTTTATGAGGCTATTTCCATAGCTGATGCAGGAGGAATGGGAGAACAAGCTGAATTTGATGTTAAATCAAATGATTCTATAGAAGAACTTATTGAAAAAAACTTAAATATTTTTGATGTTTTAAATATTTCCTCTTCGTGGGATAGCTTAGCTATGGAGTTAACAAATAAGATGCCAGTTACTTTTGATATTGGTTTTCCAATATTTTCAAAATTAAGGAAAGAATCCTCTATTAACCGAGCTACTATAATTACTTTTTTAACGATTTTATCTAAAGTTCCAGATACTTTAATTTCAAGAAAATATGGATTTGAAAAGGCAAATGAAGTTTCAAATTTAGCTGAAAATCTATTAACATTTAAAAATAATATTTTTGAATTTAATAATAAAATTCAGGAATTTGATAATTATTTATTTGAAAATAAATTAAATCCTGGAACTACTGCAGATTTAACTGCTTCATCAATTATGATTAGCTATTTAGCTGATTACTATCACTAGGAAATACAAAAATATTTTAGAAAAATAAAATTTATCAAAAAATGGGAAGATAATAAAAGATAAATTGTTTGAATAATTTATAAAGGAATTTAAAGGATTATTATCCTTTATTTAAATCATTTGAAAAGAATGTAAATTATATTTTTGATATATAATTTTAAAATTAAATAATTAACTAGTTTTGGTAGAAAGAAGGATAAATAATGGAAAAATTACCTGAAGATATTATTAAAAGAATTGAACTTGATTATAAGACTAAATATTTACAAAATTATGTTATCAAAAGATTAAGTTCTATAAATTCATTGACATTAAATGTTGGTTTAGATCAATTTATAAGAAGCATTTTAATAATATCCAATGGAAATATAAATGAATTAAACAAAATACTTGAAACATAAATAACTCATAGAGATCCAAGGGATATAATAATGGAAGCTATGGCAATAGAAGATGAAACATATTATGGTATAAAACCTTTTAAAAATAAGATTGACTATTAAAAAATGAAAAATAACTAGAAATGGGAAAGATTGATTAGATTGTATATTTTATTATAAATAGCTAAACAGACTGTTATTATAAAATATTTATTTTTTTAGGATAATTTACTTTATTATATGATTAAAAGGTAGTTTTATGGAAATTATATTAAGGATTGAGGAAGAACATGATTATGGAATTGTTGAAGAGTTAACACGGGAAGCTTTTTGGAATGTTCATTGTCCTGGCTGTGATGAACATTTGCTTATTCATAATTTAAGAAATAAAAAAGAATTTATAAAAAACCTAGATTTTGTAGCTATTTATAATAATAAAATTGTTGGAAATATTGTATATTGTAAAACAAAAATTATAGGCTCAACAAAAGAATATGCTGTTTTAACATTTGGTCCATTAAGTGTAATTCCAAAATATCAAAATAATGGCATTGGAAGTAAATTAATAAATCATACAGTAAAATTAGCTAAGGAAATGGGTTATAAATCTATCATCATTTATGGTGATTTAGAATATTATAAACGGTTTGGATTTAGACATTCTAAAGAATATGAAATAACAAATAAAGACAAAAAATATCCAGCACCATTATTGGTTAAGGAATTATATCCTAATGCATTAAATGGAATAAAAGGAGTATTTGATGAAGGAAAAAACTATGAAATTAATGAAAATGAATTAATAAAATTTGAAAAAGGGTTTAATAAAAAAGAAAAAAAGATTACAAAGACACAGGAAAGATTCAATGAGTTAACTGAAATGTTTTTGTAAAGTAGATGTGGGAGTAGCTAGACATAACGGAGTTTCTTGTTTATCATAAATTAAATGATATAATAAGAATTTTTTCAAATTAAAAAAATGCATTATAAAATAATATTTATATTAATAAAAACATATTTTTTTAAATATTTAATAAAAAATTAACTAAAATAAATAATTCATAATAAAATATTTCCTTCTTTTTATAATAATTAAGCATGAAAATCTTGAGTCTATTTGGTGTTTAAATGAGTGAAAACATTTCTAAAATCATTAATGAGTTACATATATATGAAAAAAAGCTATTACTTTCTCTTGAAGAAAATGAAAATTTTACTCCTGAAGAAATAGCTAAAAACAATTCAATTGATATAAAATCTGTTATGAGTGCAGCAGGTTCACTTGCTTCAAAAGATATTATTAAAGTTAATAAGGATGTTGAAGAAGCAATTTCTCTAACTGAAACAGGTAAAAAATATGCTGAAATAGATCTTCCAGAAAGAAGAGTTTTATCTGTTCTTGTTGATGAAAAAGAAATAGCTATGAAAGATTTGCTTAAAAAAACTGGAATTGAAAATTATGAGATCAAAATAGTTATTGGCTGGTTAGTACGTAAAAAATGGGCTAAAATTGATAATGGAATTATTAAAGTAAGTGATTTTGGAGAAAATTTCGCTACTAAGATTGGTGGAGATGAAAAACTATTAAAATCTCTAGATGAAAAAGGAGTAATAGCTATTGATTACTCTGATGAAGAGTTAATTTCCAGCTTATCCCAGTTAAATGATAGAAAAGATTTAGTTAGAATAGATAAAAAAACTTCTCATAATTTTAAGATCCTTGAAAAAGGATTAGCTATTTTAGAAAAAGGTTTAAATATTCAAGAAGAAGCTACTCAACTTACACATCAACACCTTAAAGAGGGACTATGGAAAGATTTAAACTATAGACCCTATAATGTTAATGCAGAGTATCCAGAAATTTTTCCAGGAAAAATACATCCATTAAGAATGGTAATTGAAGAAATAAGGGAAATATTTTTAAATCTTGGTTTTACTGAATCTAATGGTCCGATTTTAGAATCAGCATTTTGGAACTTTGATTCTCTTTTCCAACCTCAAGACCATGCAGCTCGTGAAATGCAAGATACATTTTATGTTAAAAATCCAAGTAAATGTAATCTTCCAAACAATCAATTAGTTAAAGAAGTAGCTAATGTTCATGAAAATGGGGGAGATACTGGTTCTGATGGTTGGGGTTATAAATGGGATATTGATGTTTCGGCTCAATCAGTTCTTAGAACACATACAACAGGTATTTCAACAAGATTTTTAAATGAAAATAAACCACCTTTAAAGATGTTTTCTGTTGGAAGGGTTTTTAGAAGAGAAACAATTACCTACAAACATTTGCCAGAATTTCACCAAGTAGAAGGAATTGTAGCTGCTCCAGCTATTAATTATCAGAATTTACTAGGAATACTTAAAGAATTTTACAAAAAATTAGGCTTTGAAGTTAGATTTAGACCAGCTTATTTTCCATATACTTATCTTTCAACAGAATGTGAAGTTTATTTAGAAGAAAAAGAGAGTTGGATAGAACTCGGAGGTTCTGGAATGTTCAGACCAGAAGTTTTAGAACCTTTAGGAGTTGATGTTCCTGTTTTAGCTTTTGGACTTGGTATTGAAAGATTAGCTATGATTCGTTATGATATTACTGATATTCGAATGTTGTATAAAAGTGATATTAAATGGTTAAGAGAAATAGCTGTTGAAAATGGAGTAAAATTAGATTGATTATGTTATTTAGTGTAAGGATATTAATTCATTGCAAATGTTGAAAATGGAGTAAAATTAGATTGATTATGAATCATTAGCTAAATTAAAAGCTATTATTATTAAACTCAAGTGTGATTAGATTAAACCATATTATAAAGGTTTGTAAATTATTTTTCATAAAAATCTAAATTTTTAACGAATTTTCCCGAAAATATATGTCTTTTAAAAAATCTGTAAAAATGTTGAAACATACTATAATTTATTTTAATCCATTTAATTTTAATATTTATATTTTTAATAATATTT
>WRMT01000245.1 GCA_009777005.1 Methanobrevibacter sp.
AAAATTTTTAAAATGTGGGTTATTCTTTAGAGATAATATAAGAGATCCATAAAAAAAAACAAATTTTTGAGAGAATTGAGAGAATTTTTGAGAGAAATTGGGAGAAAGTGATAAAAAATAGGAACTAATAAGAAATGGATAAAAAAATTAATACTTTAAGAAATAATAATCGAATAGCTAGAAAAAAATCTATAATAGCTTATTTTAAAGAAAATAGCTACAAAAATTCTACAATTATTAATAGACTAGGTAAAACTTTAGTCAATATTAGTAGGATTAGCATAGTAGCTAATGCTATTAGTGACACTATAGCTATGGGCTTATCTAAATTTAAAAATAATATTTATATTCATAATCCATCTTTTTTTAATACTTTAGATCTTGACATTTCATATCTTAATTTCAATATTTTTTATAACTTAGCTACTAATTTTTTCACTATAAATCTAACTTATTTTAATTCTCACAAGTTCTCTTTTTTAAATAAAATAAATAATTTTTACTATTCTACTTTTCACATAAATGAATTTTATAAAAATAATTTTTATAAAAACATCTTTTTTGAAAAAGATTGTTGCTATAGTTTAAATTTTAAATCTTATAATATAAAATACACTTCTTTTTTTAATGAAAATAGCTGTAACAACAGTTATAATAAATATATTACTCATTTTAACAGACCTTTAGCTAATGCTAGCATTAAAAAATTTTTTAAAGCCATTAGCTACACTTTATTCCATAGAAATAAACTTGTTATAATGATGAATTCTTATTTTTTAATAATTGTAGCTATTTTAAAGCTAATTTTCACAGTTATCTTTTCATTTATTATTAATGTGTATAACAGGGGGAATTTTTTCTATTCTTAAAAAATTTTAGTGAAAATCAGCCAAAAAATCAATTTTCAGTAAATAATGTCGAAATTCAAGATTTTTTTCCTCTTTATACTAAAAATGAAAAATAATTTGAAAATTTGATGAAAAAATTTTAGAAAACTTTTTATAAAAATGATTTTTTATAATTTTTTTAATTTATAAAGTGTTTTTGAAATTCTTTTATGAATTTGATTTTTTATAATTTTTTTAATTTATAAAGTGTTTTTGAAATTCTTTTATGAATTTGATTTTTTATAATTTTTTTAAATAATTAAATATTTTTAAATTATTTTTAAAAATTGAACAAAATTTATTAGATTTTTGTTTATAGTTATGGGGTGGAAAAATTAAATTTTGTGTCTTTATATCATTATAATTGATTTAACAAGAAATTTTATCTTTAATAAGCTATTATTAAATTTTTAAATATTTTATTCTTGTATAAATCATTATTTTATCATAATTTTCATGAATAAATAAAAAAAATATTTTTAAAGGTAAATTACTATGACTTGGATGAAATTAATGATTTTTTTCATTTTTTTCATAAATGATTTACTTTTTTTTTGATTAAAAAGAAGGTTTTTAATATTCTTTTTGGAGGTGAAGAGAAAAATGAATAATTTTAGAAAAATTTCTTTTATAACATTTTTTGTGTTTATATTATTGTTGTTTTTTAGTTTGCAAAGTGTTTTTGCAGCTGAAGTGCCTATTGGCACTGGAAATTCTACTGGTATAAATGGTGCTTTAAATATTGCTAACAATATGGATACAGTTGTTTTAAATCCAGGTACTTATAATAAGGCAGGTCTAGATTATAATCTAAATATTACTAAAAGTCTCACTATTCGTGGAAATGGTTCCACAAGTAGTGTGATTATTGATGCAAGAGGTCAATCAAAAATTTTCACAGTTCTTCCTAATTTGGATGTGACTTTTATTAATATTACATTCACAGGTGGAAATCAAAATTTTGTTACTAATGGTACTTTAAATCAGGGTGGTGCAATTTATAGTAATGGATCTACGATTAATTTTATTAATTGTACATTTGTTAATAATACTGCAACTAATTTTGGTGGTGCTATTTGTGCTTTAAATTCCAGAGTTAGTGTGGTTGATTCTAACTTTGTAAGCAATACTGTAACTCTTTTTGGAGGCGTAGCTCTTCAATATGGTGGTGGTGCAATTTATACATTTACCTCTAATCTTACTGTAATTGGCTCTAATTTCACAAATAATAGAGCAGCTTATATGGGAGCAGCTATTTATTCATCCCAATCTATTGTAAATGTCAATGATTCTACTTTCATAAACAATTCTGCTAATGATTCTGCTGGTAACCTTAATAGTCTCGGTGGTGCGATTCTTATTTTTGTAGATAGTACTTTTACTTTAGATTATTCTAATTTTATAAATAACACAGCTACTAATTATGGTGGTGCTGTTTATATTTATTCTGGAACTAATGCAAATATTAGTAACTCTAATTTCACTAATAATCATGGTGTAAACCATGGTGGTGCTATCTATGGTTATACTGGAACTAATATTAATGTAAATACTAATGTTAGTATAAAAAATTCTACTTTCATAAATAATCATGGAATTGATGGTGGTGCTATTAATTCTCAAGGATGTAATTTTTATGTAAGTGATTCTTATTTCCTAAATAATACTGGAACATATGGCGGTGTGATTCACAATACTATTCTTAATAATAATAATCATCTTAATGTGAATAACTCTATTTTTATAAATAATACTGCTAGTAATGGTGGAGGTGTTATTTATAATAATGGTAATGTGAATATTTTTAATATTATTATGGAGGGTAATAGTGTAATCAATGGTAATGGGGGTGCGATATACAATAATCGAAGTGTTAACTTTAATATAACTAATTCTACTTTTACAAATAACCATGCAAATGTAACTGATCAATATGCTGGTGGTGGTGCAATTTTCAATTATTATGGTAATTTCTTTAGTGTAGCTAATTCAATTTTTACAGATAATATTGTATATGCAACAGGTCGATTTTCTGGTGGTGGTGCAATTTACAATATTTATGGCAATAATTCAAGTATAGCTAATTCTACATTTACAAATAATATTATATATGCTCAAACATCAGAAAATGGTGGCGGTGCAATTTATGCAGCGGGTGTTGTTAATCTTATTGTAGAAAATTCTAATTTTACAGGTAATACTGCCGAGGGTTATGGTAATTCATCAACTTCTAGTGATGGAGGTGCAATTTTATTGGATTCTTCTCCAAACTTTAGTGTGGTTAATTCTATTTTCACAAACAATAGTGCGGAATATGATGGTGGAGCTATTTACAATAGTTATTATGGTGTTGGTTTTATTGTAATTAATTCTACCTTTAGTGGGAATATTGCAGGTGGTGGAGGTGCAATCAACAATAATGCAAATAATTTTTATGTAGCTAATTCTACATTCATTGCTAATAATGCAAATTATGGTGGTGGTGCAATCCACACTAGTGGTTATACCAATGGTAGTATTCTAAATTCTATTTTCACAGATAATTTTGCAGATAGGGGTGCTGCGGTCTATTATTCTCCTCCTGCTGGTAATGGTCATTACTTTATTTTGGCTGATTGTAATTTCACTAATAATAGTGCAATTATGGAAGGCGGTGCAATTTTTAGTATTGGGCAAAATTTTAATCTACTTGATTCAATTTTCACAGGTAATAATGTAGTAAATGGTACTGGTGGTGCTATTCATAATACATATGCTCGAAATTTTTATCTGAGTGGTTCAACTTTTGTGGAAAATTATGCACGTATTGGTGGAGCAATCAGTAATGATGCTTATAATTTTAGTGTGCTTAATTCTAATTTCGTTAAAAATCATGCAGAAGAGGGTGGAGCAATTTCCAATTATTTAAATTATACCTATACTGGTGGAGGTGGTGATTTTACTGTCGTTGATTCTAATTTCACTAGTAATTATGCAAATAATAATGGCGGTGCAATCTACAATAGTGGTTTTCTATCCGAAACTTATTACGGTTCTAATTTTGTTGTAGCTAATTCTATTTTCATTAGTAATTATGTTGAAAAGGGTAGTGGTGGTGCAATATATAATTATTATGGTGATAATTTTACTGTAGCTAATTCTACTTTTATGGATAATAATGCAAGCATTAATGGTGGCGGTCTTTATAGTGAGGGTATAGATCTTAATATTAATAATTCAATTTTTGATGAAAATAATGCTGTTATTGGTGGTGGTGTTTATATTGCAAGTAATAATTCTGTTATAAGTAATTCTAATTTTACTAATAATAGTCAGGCTATTGGGATTAATACTACACTTTTTTCTTTGAATAATAATCGGATGATTAATCATTTTATAGCTATTCAATTTGCTCTTTTAAATGAGAATTTTACAATTTCAGCTATATCTCCTACTAATTATATTAGTGATAATGTTTATGCTGTGGGAATTAGTGGTAGTGGTAGTAATTATACTGTAAATGATAATTTTGCATCATTAAATAATGGTGGTTTTATCTTTACATCCAATGCAAGCGATAATGCTATTATGAATTCTAATATTTACGGTTATAATAGGTCTGGTTCTTGGGCTATATTTTTCAATGATTCTTCAAATAATAATTCAGTAATTTCTTGTAATATTTCCAATAATACTAATGCTATTGGGATAAATGGGAGCAATAACAAGGTTATTGGTTGTGATATATTTAACAACGATTTG
>WRMT01000246.1 GCA_009777005.1 Methanobrevibacter sp.
ATTTTTGTTTAAATTATATTCCTTATAATTATTTATAATGGCATTTTTAAGGTTTTTATCTTAAATTATATTTATTATATTATTAATGTGGAAATTTAGAATTTTTATCTTAAATTATATTCCTTATAATTATTTATAATGGCATTTTTAAGGTTTTTATCTTAAATTATATTCCTTATAATTATTTATAAGGACATTTTTAAGGTTTTTATTTAAATTATATTCCTTATAATTATTTATAATGACATTTTTAAGATTTTTATCTAAATTATGTTTATAAAGTTAAATTATTAATAAGAATGTTTTTAAAATATTTGATAGTATGTTAAGCATTGAAAGTGAAACAATCGAAAATGATGACTTTGATTCAATAAGTGATAATAATCTAGAATCAGCTGATAATCAATTTGAAAGTGAAGGTTTAGAAAATACAAATGGAATTTTTTTAGTTGTTCCTGCATTTAATGAAGAAAAAACTGTTGGAGAAATATTAGAAAAGATTTCTGCTTTGAATTATAAAATAGTCCTTGTAGATGATGGATCAAAAGATAACACCTATAAAATAGCTAAAAAATCTAAGGATAAATATCCAAATAATATTTTTATATATAGGCATGTTATTAACAGGGGTTTAGGAGCTGCTTTAAAAACTGGAATGACTGGTGCATTAAAACATGATGCTAAATTTGTGGTTACTTTTGATGCAGATGGTCAACATGATATAGGGGATATAGCTAAAGTTTGCAAACCACTGATAAATGGAGAAGCTGAAGTTGTAATTGGTGCTAGACCTTTTGATGATATGCCAGGCTCTAAAAATTTTGCAAACACCATGATGAATTTGCTGACCTTGGTTTTTTATAAAACTAAAGTTAAAGATTCTCAATCTGGTTTACGTGCTTTTAAAGCCGAAGTAATTCCTGATTTAAATATTCTTTCTCAAGGTTATGGAGTCTCTTCTGAATTTATTAGGGAAATTAGAAAAAATCGCCTTAAACTTGAAGAAGTGACAATCACAACGATTTATACTCCTGAAACTCAAGCTAAAGGTACAAATGCTTTAGTAGGGCTTAAAATTTTACTTAAAATGATGTTTGATATTATTAAATAGAAATATTTTCGCATTGTTTAAAAGGTTTATTTAGATAATTAATTAATATAGCTGTTTTTTGAGGTTTATTTAGATAATTAATTAATATAGCTGTTTTTTGAAGGTTATTTAAATAATTAATATTATAGTTGTTTTTGAGGGTTATTTAGATAATTAATAGTATAGCTATTTTTTAAGGTTTATTTAGATAATTAATTAATATAGCTATTTTTTAGGGTTTATTTAGATAATTAATAATTAAATGATTATTATAAGAATTATTAAGAGGTGGTATTATTTTTGGAGATAATTTAATGTTATATCAACTACTAGTAGCTTTTATAGCTATAGTAGTTGTTTTATTAGTATTTAATAGATATCATAGCAGAAAAACATCTTTTCAAACATTTATACTCTGGTCAATATTATGGATATTATTAGCAATTTTTGCAATTGTTCCAGAGTCAATTACCTATTTAGCAAAGTTTATAGGTCTTGGTAGAGGTTTAGATTTAATATTAGTTTTTGGATTAATTTTTGTTTATTATTTAGTATTCCGTATATATTTAAAAATTGAAAAAATCAACCAAGATATTACAGAACTTGTAAGGAAAATAGCTATTGAAAAAGAAATTGAATTTGAAGATGATTTAGAGGATAAATGAAATAAATAATATGAGATGGTGTTTTTTCTAAATTATTAAAGTCAAAGATAATTTTTTAAAATTAGGAGATTATATAAATGTTGTATTTTCGAGGTTGTACAACAAAAAAAAAGTTAGAAAATATTTCCAGTTCAACAGAAAAGTTATTGAAAATAGCTAATATTAATTATGAAATATTAGCTAATGAAAATTGCTGTGGATCAATCTTATTAAGAGTTGGTCATGACGAAGAAGCTCGAAAGCTAATTAAAAATAATATATCTAATTTTAAAAATGAAAAGATTTTAGTATCCTGTGCTGGGTGTTATAGGACATTTAAAGAAGATTATCAACAATTGTTTGATGTTAATTTAGATATTTTACATACTTCCCAATTATTTAAAAACTTAATAGATGAAAATAAACTCAATATTAAAAAATCAGATGTAAATGTCACATACCATGATCCATGTCATTTAACTAGGCATAGCTATGAATTTGATGCTCCAAGAGAACTTATAAAATCAATAGCTAATTTAAAAGAAATGGAGAATAATAGAGAAAATTCAAAATGTTGTGGTGCTGGTGGAGGAGTAAAATCCGCATTTCCAGAAATAGCTAAATCCATAGCTAAAGCTAGATTAAAAGAAGTTGAAGCTACTAATTGTGAAACATTAATAACTACTTGCCCTTTTTGTAAATTGAATTTAGATGAATATTCTTCCTTAGAGGTTTTAGATTTATCTGAATATATTTTTAAAAATTTAGAATAAAAAATAATTATTAATTTAGCTATTGTTTCAAATATTTATTTATTAAATTTGATTATAATATTCATTGTTTGAGTTATTCATTTTTTCATTTATTAAATGGTTTTTAATTAGATAAAAATTTTTTAATACTTTTAATATTAAATATTATTTATTTATATTTAATTTAAATGATTTTTAGTTTGATAATAAAATGATAAAGATAAAATATTAAAATTAATTTTATTTAAATGATTTTTAGTTTGATAATTAAATTGTAAAAATAAGATATTAAAATTAATTTAAATGATTTTTTTATAAGATAATTAAATTGTAAAAATAAGATATTAAAATTTATTTTATTTAAATGATTTTTTATAAGATAAAAATATTGTATAAATAGAGTTTTTTCTAAAATTAATTGTTATTAATGAAGATTATAATGAAAAAATACTTAATAATAGGGATGATTAAGATTGAAGGATAAAGAGTTAAAAACCATGAGGAAATCATTCCAAACTCTTTTTAATAGAAGAAAAAAACTTCTAAATAATCCTGAAATTAAAAAACTCCAAGAAAAAGTCATTAAAATTAGAAAAAATTCAATTGAAAATAATAAAGAACTTCTTAAAATAGCTACTGAAAATTTTAAAAATAATGATATTGATTATTATTTTGCAAAAGATGATAAAGAAGCTAATAATATTATTCTTAAAATAATTAATGAAGAAAATAATAAAGTCACTGGTTCTTGTAATAAGGATAAATCTGCTGATTTAGAAAATAAAGCTATTGATTCTTGTAATAAGGATAAATCTGTTGATTTAGAAAATAAAGCTATTGATTCTAATAATAAAGATAAAAGTAATAATTCAAATAATATTAAAGTAGCTAAATCTAATAGTTTAGAAAATAATTCCATTATTAAAGTAGCTAAATCTAAATCAAATACTCTAGGCGAAATAGCTATTTCTAAATTTTTAAAGGATAAAAATATTGAAGTAATTGAAACAGATTTAGGAGATCGTATTTTACAACTTAAAGAAACTGATAATAAACCTACTCATCCTACAGGTCCTGCATCACACTTAAATGTTCATCAAATAGCTAAAATCATTAATAAAACTTTAAAAACTAATATTAATCCTGATCATAAAGTTATTATGGAAACTGTGAAATATGATCTTATAGAAAGATTAGCTAATTGTGAAATTGGAATTACTGGAGCTAATGCTATAACAAGTAATGAAGGATCCATACTTCTAATTCATAATGAAGGGAATATTTCCTTACTCTCTCTTATGAAGACCCATATAATAGTAGCTGGAATAGATAAATTCATTCCATGCTTAGAAGATGCAATGTCATTAGCTAAATTAGAATCTGCTTATGCTACAGGTAATTTAACAACATCTTACATGAATATAATTTCAGGACCATCAAAAACAGCTGATATTGAAAAAAAAATACTTAAAAACATGTATGGTGCTTCTAAAGTTGTGGTAATCATATTAAACAATGGAAGATTAAAAGCTACAAATGAATGTTTGATGTGTATTGGTTGTGGTAGCTGTATAGTAACTTGTCCTGTTTATAATGTAGTTGGTAACCAGTTTGGTTTTAACTCCTACCTTGGAGGAAGGGGAATAGCTATGGCAAGTTTTATTGAAGATGAAGAAACAAGTTACAAATCAGGGCTATTCATGTGTACATTGTGTGGTCTTTGCTCGATCAATTGTCCAGTAGCTATGCCTACAAATGAAATGATTGAGAAAATCAGATCAAACTCTCAAAAAAAAGGTTTTTATCCAAAAGCTCATGGAATTATTAGGGATAACATAGAAAAAAAAGGTTCTCCTTATTGAGATATAGTGATTTTGGAAAAGCTATTAACACTTTATTAAAAAGATTTTTAGCTGTTAAAAAATCCTTTATTAGTATAAAGTTATTATTGAATTAATTCATTATTCTCATCTCAATAGTAATAAGAAGTTAGTTTAAGATAAAATGATAAAATTTGTTTTTACCATTAGCTAATTTTTTTAGGGAAGTTGAAAATTATCGTGGAAGACTTTAATTTTTTAAAATAATAATTTTATAAAATGATTATAATTTTATTAATTT
>WRMT01000247.1 GCA_009777005.1 Methanobrevibacter sp.
TGACTACTTTAAAAAACGAGAAAATAATTACTTAGGATAAAAATATGCTTGAGCGGCTTGTCTTGAAAGGGACACGAGCCGTTCTTAGGAGAATTCAGGAGGGAAACCTCCTGACTTTATCCGACAAAAAAAATTTGACTAATTATGATGATAAAGTCCTAGAAGTTTAAAAATCCTAAAAATTAAGTATATAAAAGGATAAAGTCTAAAAACTAAGAAAAATTAAAGTGTTTTATTATTTAAATAAAAACACTATATCTTCCCACCCCATAGCTTAGCTATTGTTTTTGCAGCTAATTTTGCATCTTTTTTAGGATTATTATATTTATCTGTAAATAATCCAAGACTTGCTTCACTACCAATAACAGTTGAAAATTCTTGTTTGCCTTTCCATGCCTCATCATTTAGTTCAAAAATAAATCCACCAGCTCCAACAGTTTTTTTGTAAGAGTTAATTTCATTCCACAATTTTTTTATAGTATTTGATTGAATGGAACTTGTATCTTTACCAGCACCACTTTTTGAACTTCTTCCAAATTCAGCTACTACTATTGGCATTTTAATTGAAGATGATTTTATCTTCCAATCATTAAACATATCTCCAAAACTTGGTCCTCTGTAAATATTAACCATCACTAAATCTATTTTCATCTTTTTATATTCTGCTAGCTCTGTATTTGTTGGTATTTCCCCATGAACAGTTGTTACAATTTTACTTGGGCTTAATTTTTTAGCATTTGAACTTGCAGTAGCTAAAATTTTCATCCAATTAGATTTACCATTAAACCATTCGTCATAATGATAATTATATTCATTTCCAAAAGCCCAGCCTAAAATAGCTGGATGTTTTGAGAATTTGTTAATATAGGCTTTATAAACTCCTGCTTTTACTTGTTTTCCATATACATATCCACCAGTAATATCTCTTAAAGAATCAAAACCTACAACAACATATATTCCTTCCTTTGAAAAGGCATCTAAGATTTCTTTGGTTTTTTTATAATCTATATTTCCATATTTATCATAAGCAGCTAAAGGTCTATATGTTCTCACAGTATTAGCATTAATAGCTTTTAACTTTTTCAAATCAGCTTTATAGTACTTATAATAAGATTGTCCATGATCTCCTCGAGAATAACACAGACCTTTAATTGTAAAATCATGTTTTTTATTATTTTTATCAGTTACAATAACCTTATAATCTTGAACTTTCACAGACTTGATTAATTTACTATTATCCACAGTTTTTGTTTTATTATCTATATTTTCTGGATTTTGACCATAGCTAAAATCAATAGCTATAGCTAATAATAAAAACCCCAAAATAATCATAAGTAAAACTACTTTTAAATTTTTGTATTTTAACATGAAAACCACTTTTTAATATTTATACTCCCAAAAATAAAGTTTTAATTAAATATAATTTTTTAAAACCTTTAAATTCATAATTACTTAAAATATCGAATATGATTAGCTAGTGTAGCCCTATCACCAAACCTATCAGTTCTTAATTTGTTTTTAGAAAAAGTATTTCTTCCAATTATATTTCTAGATTGTACATGAGAATATATACCACAATTATTAGATACTAACTTATTTTGATTTATTCTATTATTTGAACTATAAGATAATATAAACACTCCATTCCAAAAACAATTTGCCAATGTGTTTTTAGTTAATGTATTTTTTGAAGATCTATACAATGCTATACCATTACTATTTTTTTTTACATTATTATTTATTAGTTCATTACTATCAGAACCAGAGATAGATACACCCATAAAATGATCAGATACTGTGTTTTTACTAAGAGTATTTTTAGACCCTTTCTTAACAATAATTCCAACATCACCATTATCTTGAATCTTATTATTACTAAGTTCGTTACGAGATCCTAAAACAGAAATTCCACGACCACAATCATTTATTACATTTTTAAGAACTTTATTATTGTTACTATTAATTATAATTCCATAATTAGCATAATTATAAATCTTTAAACCAGATATTTGAACCTTGTTAGAATTTATTTTAATAGCTACATTTTTTCTATCATAGCTATATTCATCATCAACAAGACCATTAAATTCCACTTTACCTTTAGCTTTTAAATCTATACGTTTATTAATATTTAATGATAATCCATTATAAGTTCCTTTTTGAAATATTACAGTATCTCCATTAGCTAATTTCAAATCATTTAAAGGAGTTCCTTTATTAAAAAAATTATTTATTTCTTTAGAACTTGAATTAGTTGATATTTCAATATTTTTTGCATTAACAGCATTTATAGCTGTTAATAAAACTAAAAACAATAAAATTAACATTACAATAGATTTTATCTTTAATTTCACCATCTCACCTTTTTTATTTAAAACCTTTTTATTTTAAAAATACACTTAAATTTAGTTTATTAGTGAAAGACTTTAATTTTTTAAAATAATAATTTTATAATGATTATAATCTATTAATTTCATTTTTATGAATATTAACACATTAATATTAAAAATAATTAATAATAATCATTTATATTTAGAATAAAAAGAAATAATAAAAATAATTAATGAAATCAAAAATTATTTAATGCCTAATAAAAACTTTAGAAAAGCAAAAAATTTCTTCTCAAGCTATAATTTAATTATTTTCAATATTTTCCAAATTATTCAAACCAATTTCAAACAGCTATTTTCTCAAGTAATTTGTCTATCTTTTTTTCAATTTCATTAGCTACTACTTCATACATCTCTTTGTCATGGCCAAAAGGATCAAAAATATCCTCCGTGGATAATTTAAAATATTTATCTTTAAATTGAGGATATTTTCTCTTTAAAAATTGAACATGATAACCAGCCATACAGCAAACATAATCAACACTCTCTAAAAGATTAACATCAACTTTTTGAGATCTATGATTAGATAAATCAATGCCTTTTTCTTTTAAAACTGTAATACCATGTTCAGAAGCTTCATATCCATCATTTTCCATAGTTCCAGCAGAAATAGCTATAAAATCATCACTAGATTTAAAATTAAAAATAGCTTCTGCCATTGGACTTCGACAAATATTTCCTGTACAAACAAACAATACTTTCGTGACCATTTATCTCAAACTCCATTAATTATAAAAAATTACTAAAAAACTTTTAGTTCATAAATTATAATAGCTAAGAATCATATTTATACTAGCTAAACCTTTTACTTTAGTGATAAAATCATTTGAATACAAGCATTTTTTTTATACAAATAATAGGATTTATAATCAAATTTTCCAATGAATTCACCACGAATAGTTAATATATCTTAACCATGTCCTATCAATTCTAACAAGAAATTATAATGTTCCTTATAATCCATTAAAAAAAACATGCACATTATAGTAAAAAAATAGCTAAAAAATATAGCTAAAAAGCATAGCTAAAAATTATAGCTAAAAAAAATAGCTAAAAAGCATAGCTAAAATTAGTAGAAAAAATATAGATTTCAAACTAATTTAGAGAACATAACAATGCAACTCCTTTATCTCCTTGAGCCAATTTAATTAGATCCTTATTATGTAATTGTGTATTCGATACTTTAAGAGCCATATTATTAATATAAATTCCATTAATATTGTCACCATCATAAATAAACCATTTTCCTCTTTGGAATTTTAATGATGCATGGGGTTTGGAAACTTTTGTAACAGCTTCATATTCATTAGATAATTTTATATCCTTTTCATAATCAGGATCATCTATACTTACCTGACCAAATCTACCAATTTTCACTTCTCCATCATCACAATTTAATAAAAAAGATTTTCCTCCGTCTACACCATTGATAACAGTGATTTTACACTGATTTTCTCTATCAAAACCATCTTTTTCAAAATCATATGTCCAATCTATTAAGTCTTGCCTTAAATTTTCCAACTCTAAAAATATCCTATTAAACCCCATTGGATTAATTTCGAAGACATCAAGAGGAGATTTTCCTGATATCTTTATTTTTTCTTTTTTTAACAAATCAACAGCTACTAATCGTTTTAAAAAGTCACCAACTGCCGTTTCAGATATTTTAAGTCCATTCTTATAAAGAATTCTTCTTATTTCAGAGGCATATAAATCTGCAGAATTATTTTTCTTGTTTTCATTAGCTATTGTAAAAAGAATCTTCAATCTTTTCTTATTGTTAATAGCACTTATTGTAGCGTATAAAGCATCTAAAATATCAAGTTGTTCTGAATCTTCAGGCAAAGTAGGTTCCCCATGTTTATTTACAATTTTATCCTCATAACCCATTAAAATCACCAAATAGTATTTATTTAAACTTGTTTAAAACTGATTAAATCATTAATTAATAATATAGTGTTTTGCTAAATTAATTATTTTATTAATAAAAAGTTGAATATTTAATATTCATAAATTAACTTAAATTAATTATTTTATTAATAAAAAATTGGAATATTTAATATTTAAAAATTAACTTAAATTAATTATTTTATTAATAAAAAGTCGAATATTTAACATTTATAAATTAACTTAAATTAATT
>WRMT01000248.1 GCA_009777005.1 Methanobrevibacter sp.
ACTCAGTTAAGAGTTTCTGGGGAGAAAATCCCACACAACTGGGATTGAGAAAATCATAACAATCTTCTCACTGATTATCGAAGAACGGAGACCCTATCCTGTCGCACTATATTATTATTATTATTATTTTTAATATTGATTTTTTTTAATGTATTATTTAAACTTAAAATAAGGTTAAATTTTAATATAATATTACTTTTTTTGTAAAGAGCTAATTTCAGTCTAAAAATCATCGAATTCATAAATATTTCGTTATTTAGGAAAAATACAACTTCATTTACATCTAAACAACATCTTACAAAATCCTTTTTTTTTTTCATTCATTTATATTCAAATCCTCCTTTTGTTCAATTGATATGGCTTTCGCTAATATAAGAATAAAAAAATATTGTAAATATGTATGATTATGAATTTTTGGATTAAAAAAGCCAACAACCCACCATCATGAGGATTATTGGCTTAAGTAAGTAAGTGAATATAAAATAAAAAAAATATTAAAGATCAATAGCAACTCCTATAGGAGCAACAACTTTATGAGGATTTTTTTCAATTTTAG
Source organism: Methanobrevibacter sp. (assembly GCA_009777005.1). Lineage (GTDB taxonomy): Archaea > Methanobacteriota > Methanobacteria > Methanobacteriales > Methanobacteriaceae > Methanorudis. The sequence goes on from WRMT01000248.1 coordinate 557, forward strand.
TTCCAATTAATTTTCCAGATTCATCAAACAAAGACACTCTTCTATAACTAGTTATGTTAAGATCTGATAAATAATCCTGTGGAGCAGGAATAGGATCATCCTCCTCAGATACACCATACTCAATAAGAACTTTCTGATTGTTAGGTAACAATATTTCTTCTTTTTCTATACCTGACATTATGATACTCATGAACTCTTTCTCCTTGTCACTTTTACAATTACTCCTTTAGAAGTACAATTAATATAAAGTTTATTGTAACCATAAAATTTTACCATGGATAGATATTTTTTTTTACAAAACTCTTTTGTTCATATTTTAGGAATAAAAATTCACTAAATGATAAGGTTTATATGGCTTAAAATTAACTTAAATTTAGAGGTGAAAAATTGGATAATGATAAATTAGATTTGAAAAATATTATTATAATCAATTAAGCCTTAAATAACATTATTTAATCATTTAACTCAAAATAATTTAATTAATTTTTTCATGATCCTACTGAAACAAGTTAAAATATATGTATTACGATGAAAAAGAATAGTTTCTATACTAATTTAATATAAATGATCAAAAATGAGAATTAAAGATATTTATAATAAACAAGGGCAATATAATAATTCAAAAAAAAGAAAAAAAGCCGTTGATGATTTAGATGATGACATTCTTAGTAATATAGCTATAAGCGATGAAAATGAACAAGTTCGAGCTAAAGCTGTGGAAAAAATAAACAATCCTGTAATTCTTAGGGACATAGCTATAAGTGATGAAAATGAATCTATTCGAGTTAAAGCTATCCGTAAAATAAATGATCCCACAATACTTCTAAACCTTTTTAAAAATTCTGCCGAAATAGATGATATCCGTCAATTAGCCCTTAAAAGGATAAATGATTCTAGTATTCTTACAAATATAGCAAAAAACTGCCAAGATTTGTCTTTTGCTGAAATAGCTATGATGAAGATTGATGATGAAAACATTCTTGCAGACATAGCTAAAAATAGTAAAAATTATTCTATTCGAGCTAAAGCTGTGAAAAGAATAACTAATCCAACAGTCCTCACAGACATAGCTAAAAACGATCCTCATGAAAATGTTCGAGCTAAAGCTGTAGCTAGAATAGATTATCAGGATGTTCTTAGGGATATAGCTAAAAATGATCCACATGATAGTGTTCGAGTTAAAGCTGTAAAGAGAATAACCAACCCAATTGATCTTTTGGAAATAGCTAAAAAAACAAAAGTTACAAAGTTTCTGCCAAAAAAGAAAAAATGCAATATTTAATCATGAATAGCTATTAGAATTTTTAATATTTAAAAAAATTTTTTTTATTTTTGTAAGTTTAGAAAATCGAAGATTTTTCAAAGTTTTTAAATGAAATTTTTAATATTTATAAATTTACTTAAATTAATTATTTTATTAAAAAAATTGTTATTTTAAGTTTTTCAAACCATTGTAGAATAATATTCATTTTTAAGATTAAGTTTAGCTGTTTCCAATGTTTCTTCTGATTTTTGAAAAACAAAATTTATTTCATCCAATCAAAACACCATCTTTTTCCACATTAGAATAAAAAGTAAAATCTTTATGTGTTTCATAATGTTCAATGGATCTCATTTTAACAGAAATATATACCATAGTTTTAAGACAGATATCCCAAGCTTTATCATAAACATCATCCCTAATTTTAAGATTATCATTGTTATTCTTAGTAATAATAAGAATATCCACATCAGATTCTTCAGTGTCTTCTCCACGAGCTACAGAACTGAATAGAATTATTTTTTCAATTTCAGGATGATTTAAAGACTTAGCAAAGTCAATAGCTAATTGTTTTCTATCCATCATTTTATCATTCTTTAAATATTTTATTCATTATATTTTTTTATATTTATTATTTAATTTATTTAATCTATAAAATATGATTTATGTTTTTAATTAGAAAAAGTAGCTAAAAAAATAGTAATTTAAAGAAAAAACTTTAAATTCAAGTAATACTAGCTTAATTTTGAACTTATTAAAATCTTTGAATATAATGAACGATAAAGTCCAAAAAAATTTAAAAATAAAGTTATATTTTATTTTAAAAAAAAATAAAAAAAAAAAAAATAAATTAAAGTTTTAAGTTTTTTTAACAACAACATTGACTGAATCAAAAACATTATTATAGTTTAATCCACCATTTAGTATGCTTTGAATTGTCATATTGTTATGGCTCTTTTTAAAGGTATAATTCAAAATACTTGTACCTGTACTATAGCTATTGACCTTAATTGGAACATGGATTTGATGTTGTAGTTTGCCATTGTTGTAGAATTTTATGGTGTTGTACCATTTTTTCTGAGTGTTAAATATTACTCCAGTTACACTTGAAGTCAATGTTACTTTATTAGTAATTGTCTTAAGTTTAGGAATAGTAGCTAATTTTACTTGAGCTGTTCCTTTATTTACAAGAATATTGGTAGTATAAGTTGATGCACTATTGTTTCCATCTTTAATATAGCTAATTTTAAGTGTTCTATTGTTTCCAGCTCTTAAGAAAATATGGTTGAATGTAGCTAGACCATTTGCAATATTCACTGTAAAAGACCACTTATTATCAAATGTTAAAGTGACCTTACCATTTTTGATAATATTGCCTTTATAATCTGAAACAACAATATCAATCTTACCTTTCTTAGCTACTGTTAAATTACTCATATTTTTTATTTCAATAAAAGTCTTACGAGTGTTTGTTGAATCAACAAAAGTTGTAACATTAGCTGAAGAAGGATAAGTTAAGCTATCACCATTAAAAGTTAAAACAATATCTAATTTTTTGTGTGCCATTTTGAAAGTATGCTTATAGCTACCATCACTTAAAAGTACATTAGCTACATGCCAAACTTTACCATTTTCAATAAAACTAAGAGTAGCTATTTGATTGAGATTAGCTATTCCATGGGTAGTCCATGAAACAGTAGCTGTTTCTCCTACAAGATAACCATATCCAGAAGTTACATCTAAAAATAGCTTTAATGAAGATTGACTTATCCTTGGACTAACAGTAACAGGATAACGGATTTCTAACTTAGCATCAGATGATTGATTACTGTTGTAAGTACTATCTCCACTATAAAAAGCATAATAATTAGTACTTATTATCGCATTATTAGTGTAGTTGAATATAGCTACACCATCAGCACCAGTAATTGCAGTACCTACACTTGATCCATTAACAAAGAATTCCACATTAGCTCCTACAATAGGAGTACCATCAAAAGTAGTTAACTTAGCTATTAACTGAACATCATCACCTATATTAGGAGTAATAGGACCAGAAACACTAAGAATAGTGTTAATTTTAAAAACTAAACTCATAGCTACTGATTGACTACTATTATAAGTACTATCTCCAGCATAAAAAGCATAATAGCTAGTACTTATTGCAGTATTGTTAGTGTAGTTGAATATAGCTACACCATCAGCACCAGTTATAGCTGTACCTACACTAGCTCCACCTACAAAAAATTCCACAATAGCTCCTACAATAGGAGTACCATCAAAAGTAGTTAACTTAGCTATTAACTGAACAGTATCACCTATATTGCGAGTATGAGAACCAGTAACAGTAAGATTAGTGTTAATCTCATTAATAACTAAACTCATAGCTACAGACTGACTACTATTATAAGTACTGTTTCCACCATAAACAGCATAATAATTAGTATTGATACTTGCGTTATTGCTGTAATTGAAAATAGCTATTCCATCAGAACCAGTAACAGCAGTACCTACACTCACTCCATTTACAAAGAATTCAACAGTAGCTCCAGCTATAGGACTACCATTAGATTGAGTGAGATTAGCTATTAGCTGAACTATTTCACCAACATTAGCTGTAACAGGACCAACAACATTTAAAATAGTATTAATCTTATTAACTGTCAAACTTGCAGCTGCTGACTGATTACTATTATAAGTACTATTGC
>WRMT01000249.1 GCA_009777005.1 Methanobrevibacter sp.
TCACAAATAAAAAAAACTTTTTTAAAAAAAAAAAAAAAAAAAAAAAAAAAAATAGCTAATAACTACTTAATAAATAGTCTTATCTATTATTGAAAAGTTATTGAGTAAAATTACTAATGAAGGTAAGTTTATTAATTATTCCGTGAATAATGATTTATACATGAGTTATATTTGTATACTGGGAAATTTCAGAATTAGTTGTAGCAAGATCATCAACTGACAATTTATGTATATCCTCATTTCCAGTTATTCTTCCAAAGACTTCTAATTCCTGTTTTGTTACTTTTAGAAAATTAGCTAATCTTTCAGCACTATTTTCTATATTAACTCTAGTTCTTAGCTCAGGATCTTGTGTAGCTACACCAACAGGACAAGTACCAGAATCACATACTCTATACTGCTGGCAAGCTGTTGCCATCAAAGCTGATGATGCAATAGCTATTGCATCAGCTCCCATTGCAATAGCTTTTGCAAAGTCTGATGGTAGTCTTAGTCCACCTGTAATAACTAAGTCAATTTTTAATTTATTTTCAATAATATATTTCTTCACTCTGTATAATGCAAATATTGTTGGAACAGAACTTGCATCTTTTAAAGTTTTAGGACTTGCCCCTGTTGCACCTCCACGACCATCAATTGTGATAAAATCAGGTTCTGCAAATTTAATCCATTCCATATCTTTTTCAATGTGACCTGCAGCTATTTTAATTCCTATAGGTCTACCACCACTTCTCATTCTTAAGGAATCAACTAAATTTTTTAAATCCTCTTTTGAGTTAATATCTGGAAATTTAGATGGACTTATAATATCTTCACCTATTGTTTTATTTCTTACTTTAGCTATTTCTTCAGTAACTTTAGAACCTGGCAAGTGTCCTCCCATTCCTGGCTTTGTTCCTTGACCTATTTTTATTTCAATTGCATCAGAGTTTTTTAAGTTCTCATCTGTAACACTATACAAATTAGGAACATACTCAAAAATATATTTATAAGCTGCATCTTTTTCTTCTGGTAAAATTCCACCTTCACCACTGCATATTGCGGTTTTAGCTATAGCTGAACCAATACTTAGTGCAATTTTTATCTCTTTAGATAATGCTCCAAAAGACATGTGAGATACATATACTGGCATATCTATAACCATTGGCTTTTTACTATTTTTACCAATCATTGTTTTTAAGTTTACTTCATCTTCTTCTTCTAAAGGCAATTTACTCAGTTGAGCCCCCATAATAAGTATATCATCCCAAGAAATAACAGGTAATTTTGTTCCCATTGGTTCTATTATACTTTCCCCAGAAAGTGCCATTTGATGAATAGTACCCATATGTTTTTCAAATTCACTATCACTTTTTGCAAATTCAATATTGTATGCAAGTGGATTTTCACTATTTAATTTACTTGTATCATTTGTAGATTTTTCATCCGTTACTTCAACAGGTTTAAATAAATGTTTTGGAGATCCACAAGCTTCACAATTCCAATCTTCTGGAAAATCTTCAATATTTCCCTCTTTAGACTCATCACATTCATACCCACATATTTCACATCTATAAATAGCCATATTATTTACCTTTAATATATTTCAATAATTTTCTGCTTTATTTCAAAAATAGGAAAGGAAAAAATAAGTGCATTTTTCGTTTCACCATCTGAAACTGTATTTATATGCCATGAACAAATTCCAATTTTTTCTTTTTATGGTTTAATCTAAATCAATCGAGGGTTATACTGGCTGCAACAACCAAGTAATACCTGTAACACTATTTTTTAAATCATAGCTTCCGTTTAATTGGATATCGATGAAGTTTTCAAAAATCGGTTCTTTTTCCGTGTGAATACTAGCTAATTCATGTGCCCGATTCATAATAGCTTTGTTATTGGAATCATTCCGCGAAGCTTTTTTATTTGGAATTGCTTCAATCAGTTTTAAATCAGACTGAGAAAATGTATTTAGCCACTGTTCATAGTTAAGATAGTCATGATCTTTATATTTTATATCTTCTTTTTTGGCAGTATCTCTAAGACATACATCATAAATTATAATATATCCATGGGGTTTTATTGGAAGTTTAAGTTTATGAAGGGTTTCTTCTGGAGTTCCTAAAATATTCCCTGCTGAACCTAAAATAACGCAATCATAATTTTTTTCAATTAAAACAGATTCATTTATGTCCTCAGTTTTGAAATGACAAAAAGTATCCGCGGAAAGTTTATTTGCTTTTTGACTAGCATATTCAATAAATTCTGGAATTAAATCGATACCTGTCACCTTAACATTTAAGCTTTTGGCAATTTTTATTGCTACTGCACCCTTTCCACATGCTAAATCTAATATATTGGATTCTTCTGAAGTATCCATATATTTTTCTATTAGATTAATAATATCTTCAGGATTACTCCCTAATTCCCACAAATCTTGAAGCAAGTAAGGTAAAAAGTCTAGCATATCAACTTTTTCCATAATTGTTTTACCTCTTCATTTACCCTAAACTCATTTTAATAACTTTCCATCATTAAAAAGATAGGTGAAAATTCACCCTAATAGAACATTAATAATTTTTCGCCCTTACTTCAAAGTATGCTTTAGGATGTGAACATACGGGACAAACTTCTGGAGCAGATTCTTTTTCAACAATATGTCCACAGTTTCTACACTTCCAAGTTGATGTAGCTTCTTTTTTAAATACTTCATTATTTTTTACATTAGCTAATAACTTTCTATATCTTTCTTCATGTTCTTTTTCAACCTGAGCTACACCTTCAAAAAGATAAGCAATTTTATCGAAACCTTCCTCTTTGGCTTCTTTTGCAAATTGAGCATACATTTCTGTCCACTCGTAATGTTCACCATCAGCGGCATCCTCTAAATTAGTTATTGTATCTGGTACATCATCATCATGCAAACATTTAAACCATAATTTTGCATGTTCCTTTTCATTATCTGCTGTTTCAAGAAATATGGCAGCTATTTGTTCATAGCCTTCTTTTTTTGCTTTGCTTCCATAGTAAGTATATTTATTTCTAGCTTGTGATTCTCCTGCAAATGCTTCCATTAAGTTCTTCTCTGTTTTTGTTCCTTTTAAATCTGACATTTTATTTATCTCCTAAAATAATATTTGAAAGTTTTTTATCTAAATATAGATAAGAAAGAAATCCTATTTTTTTAAAAAAAAAAAAAAATTAAAAAAGTTGAAATTGAAGTTATGAAAGAAAAAACATTTATAAAAAGGTTAACATGGATAAAATAATTTTTATTCCTAGTATTGAGTCATTAGCTATACACGAAAAACAAGGAAAATACTAAAACAACAACTTCCTTTAATTCAAACCAATAGCTATACACGAAAAACAAGGAAATGGGAATAACACCAAATACCTTTTAATTCAAATCAATAGCTATTCATGGAAAAATGGAGTAAATTCTTTTAAACCAATTTTAACATTATCAGAATCTCCATAGATAGCTACTGTGGTATCATCTTCAAATTCTATAATAAGATTATTATATTCAGCTATTTCTTGAACACGATCTTCGGCAATAGGTTTTTTTAGATGGACTTTAGCTGATGAAAATCCTGGTGGAGCATTTGAAATAAATTTAGAATGAGAATCAGCTTCTTTATATAATTCTTCACCTAAATTAGCTCTTCTAAGCTTATCCATCCATATTTTATAGTCATTTTCATCAAAATCTTCTGCATAGCTAAGGAGCTTATCTTGAACCTCAGTAAGTATATTATTTGATCGTTCAAATTCTTTTATCATGTCAGGATGAGTTGTATCCCTTTTATAAAAATTAATAGAAGTTTTAAGGAGACTAATATTCTTATTAACAGAAATTGGAATATCAACTCCCTTTTTTTTAAGGTCTGTGAGCAAATCAACAAGTATCAACCAAGTCTGCTCCACAGGTAAAGTCATAAATGTCCTTCCAATATTTTTAAAGTTGTATGATTTACTTTAGCATCAGCTTCTTTTAATTCTTCTTTAACTTGATCAATATTATCATAAGAATCTAGGAAAAGAACATGATGACTGTCAGTTCCAGTAATATCTAAAATAGCTATTTCATCATCTTCTTGAACTTCTCTTTTTTCAAGAGTTGCTTTAAACTGTACATACGGACCATACTCTTCAGGTACATCTTTAAATCTAAAAATTCCACCTAATGTAGCTATAAACATGATACATCACCTTTTAACTTATAATGAATTGAAATATTCTCAATTGAAAATTGTTTAAAATTTAACAATGTAATTTAATCTATACTTTACTGTTTTCTAATTTCATATAATTGATAGTATAGAATTAAACTTTGTAATTATACTATTGATTTAATGATATAAAAAAGATATGGGATGAAAAATATATTACTTTATCTTTTTAAAAAAATAAAACAATGAAAAAATTATAGTCCTAAATAAAGTTTTTAAGTAATAGTTTTTTTTAAATTTTTAATATTAATTTATTAAATAAACAA
>WRMT01000250.1 GCA_009777005.1 Methanobrevibacter sp.
TGCTCTGTTATATGGGCTAATTCACGAACTACAACATAATCAATTGTTTCATCATCTGCCATAATTAATTTCCAAGAGAAATTCACACTATTTTTCCCACTACAGCTTCTCCATCTAGTTTTCGCACTTGTAATTCTAATAGCTGTAGGATTAACCTTCATTTTATGAGCAAAATGTGCTACTCTTCTCGTAATATGTTCTTTTGCAATTAGCTTGTATAATTTAATTAACATATATTTAATTACATTACCAGGAATAATAGTTTAAAATTAGCTATATTTAAATATTATGATTTAAAAATCTTTAAAATAAGAAACCTAAGGGGGGATGGGGTATATTGAATTGTTTAAATGATTACAATTGAAATTTAATAAAAAATAAGTTATAAAATAGAATGTTATTTAAAATAAATTTAATAATCATGATTTAAAGATTTTAAAGATAAAAAAAATTAAAATATATAAAAAAAATTAAATTTCATCAAAATATTCATTTAAAAGTTTAAGCTTGAAAACACTCTTTTAAATAAGTTCAATAGCTATTTAAAAAAACTTTAAATTAACTGATGGAGTAATTGTTGGCAGTGCTATTGTTAAAATCATTGAAAAATATGGGGATGATGCAACATTTCATATAAAAGAATATGTAGCTACTATGAAGGATGCTACACGAATTTAACGCTTAACCGTTATTATATGGGTAAAAATTAGTAAAAAAAATCGATAAAATATTCAAATTGAATTTTAAAACTTTTTTTTTTAAAAATTGGAGTGAGATTCATTGGTTCAATGAATCTCAGAAGCCTCGCACCAAAGGACTTCTCCGGATAATAAACATATATAGTCAATTTGATAAAGTTCTTAAGAAATGGATATTTGAAAATACTTATAATTTTAATAAATAATTATTTATTGGTTAATTTAGTTTATTTAATCCAAATTATGATATTTTTTAAAAATAATCTTTTTTAAAATATTTTTATTCAAATAAAATAATATTATTAAATAATACTTTATCAAAATTTAGAAAATCGAAGATTTTCTAACATTAAAAAAGCGAAGCTTTTTTAAAGATTAAAAACTTTTCCAAAAGTACTATAATCTTCATTAATAATTTCTTATTAAAGATTTAATATAGAAATCACACTTTTAATTAGGTTCACCAGTGAGTGGAGTAAGGTAGATTCTTGGTGTATGTAGTAGGACTGGGATGACTGCCACTAAGAGGTAGATAGTTTTTACTCAAAGAAGTGAGAGATTTATCAGAAATGAGCGAACAAATTTTTAGATATTCTACTTTTGTTGTCTTTTCAATCTTATACTCCGCTACTGTAGTTGGATAATCAAGTTTTTCTGTTGTATCCACAGTCCATTTAATATTAGTGAAGGTTATTTTCCCTCCAAACGCCTTGTAATTTCCAGTTTTTAAATTATACCCTCCTTTACTATGGTATATGAATCGTCCATTATCACTAAATGAATAAGTATCTTGTGAATAATACGAAGTCCATGTTCCTATCAATTTCTTATCTTCAGCAGTCAAAACCCTTGAACTTGTTTTTTTCTTCCACTGTGCGTATAAGGTAACACTTTTGGTTGGTTTAGTGTTAACAGTTATTTTTTTCCCACCAGTCTTCTTGGTGTACCATCCTTTAAAGGTATAGCCGGTCCTTTTTGGTGTAGCTGGAAACTTTTTAATCTTAGCTCCTTTATTGAAATTTTTAGCTACTTTTATTTTTGTGCCAACTTTACCACCATTAGCATTAAAAGTAACTTTATATGTTGTAATCTTTTTATATTTAGCTTCAATCTGAATATTACCATTATCTATTGTGTATGTCTGTTTTTCACTCACCACAACTGCTGATACTGTTAGCGTTGAAAATATTAAAATAGATACAAACAGTATTAACAATGTAAATATTCTTTTAGATGAATTCATTCTTTTAACCTCCTCATAATTGACAAATGTATACTTTTTCTTCTTTATTTTGTTTAATGGGTTTCATTTTCCATAAAATATTATAAAACAATATTAATGGAAAAAAAATAGCTAGTAATAGATTATTAGCTATTCCACTAAAAATTAATTCAATTGTTTTCTTTTTTGGTAATAAATAATCAATTAATAGTTAATGATAAAAATTGAGTATAAATTACTATGAATAATAGTTTAAAATCAGTTATATTTAAATATTGTGGTTGTAAAATCTTTAAAATTGAAACTTAAAGGAGAATAGGGGGGATATTTTAGTATTAATATTTTTAATTAAAAATTAATAAAAAATAAGATATAAACTTTAATATTATTAAAAAATATTAAAAATAGAATGAAAATAGTATTTTTAAGGATTTTTAAAAGGTTAAAAAAATAAAAATTAAAAAATTAAATTTCATCAATAATAATTATACCACATGAAAAAGGAATAAAAAAAGTTAAAAACTAATTTAAAATTTTTTTAACAAATATTTTTTACACTCTTTAAGGAATATTTCTCCATCTTGAATAGAGTTTTCTGCTTGTTTCTTATTAAATTGAAGAATAGATTCATAGTCAGCGTCTATCCTCTTTTTTTCAGATCTAAAATATAATTTTGCAATGTCTTTGGAGAATTCATTAGTTTGAACATATTTTTCACTGAATAACTTCATAGTTCCAGCATGTTTGTGAATTCTTATTTTTAAGTTTAAGAAGTGCTTTCACAGAAAAAAACATAGAATAATAAACTTCACTAATACATAAATTATATCTTTCGTTGTCAAATAGTATTTTAGCATTGATTAGTCTTTCTGATGCTTCTTTTATAAAAAGTTCAGACTCCTCCAATTAAAATCCCTTCCTTTTCCACATTTAATATGAAATCTGTATCTTTATTGTATTCATAATCTTTTAAAGAGAATATTTTGACGGAAATATCTTCATTTTCTTTTAAAAAAACATCAAAAGCTTTATCATAGATTTGATTTTCAATTTTATCTTTATTCATAGCTATAATAAGAATATCAATGTTACTTTCTTTTTTATCTTCGTTTCTAGCTACAGAGCCAAACAAAATAATTTTTTCAATTTCAGGATGATTTAAAGAGTTAGCAAAGTCAATAGCTAATTGTTTTCTATCCTCCATTTATATCATTTCCTTATAAATACTTTAATTTATAACCATTATTATATTTCACCTATAAAATAGTGAAAATGCAAAAAACCACTTTTTATGAACAATTAAAAAAAGACTTAACAAAACATATTAATCTAATCAACTCGAAATAAAGCAATAGAATAAATATTAATGGGATTTATTGGTATTTAGGAAATAAACATGAACAAAAAGAAAATATTAAAAATAAAATGAAAATATTAGTTTTAAAGATTTTCAAAGGGTTTAAAAAAAATAAAATAAAAAAATTAAAGTTTATTAACATATTCATTTAACGATTTAGAATTAAAGTCACAATTTTAAATAGATTCAATAGCTGTTTAAGGCAGCTTAGAATTGGTCGTAAAATAGTACTTACTAGCAGATTCAAGAGTATAATAGTCATGATCATTTCTTGGCTCAGTTATTTGTAAAAACTTACCTTTTTTGTCAGAACCCATTTTGTATTCAGTAGTCATCTTATCATCCCATAAAAAACCTGAAGGGTACTGATATTTAGGATAGTTAAACCCAAATTTATCAAAGTTACTTGTTTTAGTGTTCAAATCATGTTGAGAAGTAGGATCTCTATAATATTTCATTTCTTTGTAATTGATTTTACCATTTGAAACGGAATATTTGCCTTCGGTCTTTGATGCTCCAACATTAACGTAGAAGTACTGGAATTTTCCGTTAGCGTAAAAATAAAGATGACAATATGCACGGTCTACGTATCCAAGAGGAGACATTCTAGTTGTTTCTAAACGCCAGTGTCCAACTAATTTCGATTTTGTGCTAGTGCTTCCCTTAGTCCACTGTGCATATAATGTAACACTTTTCGTTGGTTTTGTGTTCACGTTTATTTTCTTTCCACCACTTTTCTTGGTGTACCATCCTTTAAAGGTATAGCCAGCCCTTTTTGGTGTAGTTGGAAACTTTTTAATCTTACTACCTTTATTGATATCTTTTCCTACTTTTGTTTTTGTGCCAATTTTACCTCCATTGGCATTAAAGGTTACTCTATTTGTCGAAATTTTTTTATATTTCGCTTCAATCTGGACACTGCCCTCATCTGTTGTGTATGTCTGTTTTTCACTCACCACAACTGCTGATACTGTTAGTGTTGAAAATATTAAAATAGATACAAACAGTATTAACAATGTAAATATTCTTTTAGATGAATTCATTCTTTTAACCTCCTCATAAGTGACAAATGTATATTTTTTCTTTTTTTTATTTTGTTTAATGGGTTTCATTTTCCATAAAATATTATAAAACAATATTAATGGAAAAAAAATAGCTAGTAATAGATTATTAGCTATTCCACTAAAAATTAATTCAATT
>WRMT01000251.1 GCA_009777005.1 Methanobrevibacter sp.
ATGCAACCTCCTAACCAATTACTCAGTTAAGAGTTTCTGGGGAGAAAATCCCACACAACTGGGATTGAGAAAATCATAACAATCTTCTCACTGATTATCGAAGAACGGAGACCCTATCCTGTCGCACTTTATTTTTATTATTATTTTTTTATTTTATTATAATTTATTTATTTCATTTTTATTATAATTTTATTTATTATGATTATATCTATTTATTTATTATTATTTATTTTATTTGTCCAATCTCCATATAAACTAAAATGAAAAATTTTTAAAAAAAAATCAATGTATAAAATTTTGTTCAATAATAAACTATAGTTTTGGTACCATCAAAAGATTTGAATTTCGCAGCAATATTTACTTATTATTGTTAAATATCAACTATTATTCTTGTAAAAAATTTTATAAACCTTATTGTCATTAAATTAAAAAAAAATAAATTTTTTTAATTTTTTTAATGTTATTACCATTACATTTTTAATATTAAAATTTTAAAGAAATTTATTTTAAAAATAGGGATAAATTTATATAAATCCTTTAAAACAAAGCTTTATTCATTAATTAGCTTAATTTCTTCAAAAATGGATTGAAAATCAGTTAGATGATAATCTATATCTTATATTTTCTCATTTTGATTATTCCTATCATTATTAGAAATGTTTTCATCAAAAATTTCATTTCCAACATCATTCCCCTTAAAATCCTTTTAATAGTCCATATACCTTAAAAATGAAATATAATATTCGATTATTTCCTTAACTATTCCTTTTTTGTTATTATTATATTTTCCAAGAGAATTCACTTTCATACTAATTTCATTGTTTATATTCTTTTCAATTAGCTCAATATCAATATGGGAATTCACAATGAATAAAGATTTATTAAAAGAAGTTAAATACAAATTATCAATTTTTTCAAGTTCAGATTTTAATTTAATTTTTGACCCATCTTTAAAGTAGATTTTATAATTTTCAGGAGCAATAGGAATAAACCATTCCATAAATTCACCTAAGAAATATTGAATCATTGCAATATAATCCAAATAAAAATCATCATAAGGTTTTATTTTCTTTTTACCCTTATTAATCCAAACTTTAATAGTGCCTACAGTTATATCAACCAAATCAGCTATTACTTCTAAACTATATCCTAATTGAATATAATTTAAAATATCCTCATGAATTGTTTCATTAAATTTAGTGGATTTTGTTTTTAGTTTTTCACTAGAGATTAATCTGTTTTTTTCACTTATATCCTTGTTAGATAAGGAAACCATAGCTAATGTTTCTATAAAGTCCCTTTGTAAATCAATTAATTTAATTTTTGAAACATCCAGAAATTTTGCAGAATTTTTTTTGATTTTTTCCTCATGTAAGAAAATAGAAGATATATACAATGCCATTACAGCTATAGTTGAAGATCCATACTGAGAACTTAATTTTTTATTGTTTGTATCTTCAATAATTTCAATAGCTTTAGATTTTACTTCACTAGAAAAACCTAATTCACTTGTAAACCTTGAAACATATTCCAATGGAGATGATTGAAGTGAGTTTAAATTTAATTCTTTAGATAAAAAACTAGACATTCTTTTAATTTCTCTTTTTGTTAAATTTGAAACAATAGCTATTTCATTCAATGTTCTAGGAATTTTACATTTTTTAGATGCAATATAAATACATGCACAAATAATAACCTTTGAACCTTGCCCATTAAGAATGTTTTTTTCTAAAAATTGATTGAAGATTTTTTTTGTAAGAATTTTTACATCAGATGGAAGATCCAATTTAGTAGAAACATCATCGATAAACTTCCTAATATCTTCAGGTATGGCTTTATCTGTTTTTAAATATGAATTTTTAACATTTTTTAAAGCATTATCTTTTGTTTTAGCTATGGTAGCTTTTTTATCATTTTTTAAAGCATTATCTTTTGTTTTAGCTATAGTGACTTTTCTATCATGATGTTCATTATTTATAATGTTTTCATTTTCTGAAATTTCATCTATAGTTGTCCTTTTATTATGAAGATTACTATCATCAAAAACTTCACTTCCTAACAATCCATCTATAGAACCACTTTTATCATGAAAATCAGTACCAACAAA
The DNA here is from genome assembly GCA_009777005.1 of Methanobrevibacter sp. GTDB lineage: Archaea > Methanobacteriota > Methanobacteria > Methanobacteriales > Methanobacteriaceae > Methanorudis. The sequence goes on from WRMT01000251.1 coordinate 2,108, forward strand.
ATCTCCATTTTCTAAAGTCTTATCTCCTATATTGAATTTATCATTGGATAATAGAGATTCATCCAAAAATTTACTATACCTATTTAAAAATTCATTGATTTTACTTGCATCTTCCAAAATATATTTATTATCCACCAAATTTAATAAGTCATTTTCTTGAATAGACCATATGTGATGGTTAAATTCCATGGAATCATTATAATTTATTTTTACATCTTCATAAGTAAAATATTCATCATATTTAACAATTGATAAAAGTTTATTTAAATATTTAACAACATTGATCTTTTTTAAACATTTTTTACAATATTTATTTAACCCGTCTTCATTTTTATTAGAAATAGAGAAATTATGAATAGCTAAATCCTTACTACATGCTAAACATATTTTACTTAGCTTAATTTTTTTAACTTCATTTATTTCATTAGCATTACTTTCTTTTTCTTTTTTAATATTTTGGTTTTTAGTATTTTCTTTAGTAATACTACTATTTTCCTCAATAAACTCATCCAATATTGTTTTCTTCTCAAGATAGTATTTTCCATTATTTTCAACTACTAGTCCATATTCTAATAAGGTCCATAAGTAATCATTTATTTGAATAGGTTCATAGCCTAAAGATGCTAAATCTTCTCTTTTGAATTCAAGTTCAGGATCAATATGATTTAATAATTTATTTATAATTTTTATTGCGTAGGACTTCCTATTACAATTCCTACAAATATTTTTAGAGTAGCTTTCAGGTAATTCTTTTCCACAAACTTTACAAATTTTTTCATCTTGAGGAATATCTTTAATACTTACTATTCGATTACTATGCTCATCTTTAGAAACATCATTGTTTACACCCATTTTCCCTTCTGTTTCAAGATTTTTTCCTAAAGAATTTGAAGAATATAGATTATTGGAATCTTTATCAGGAATATTTTTACCCTCAGTATCTTTATGTTCTATAATCTCCCTGTCATTATCAGGAAGCCCATAATTTTGATAGTCATCACTTTTAAAAAATTCTTCATAGTTAAATCCTTTATTTTCATCAGTATCAATTAAATTATCGCTAGTTTTGGAATAAGCCTCTCCATCTATTTTAAATTCACTATTTTTAGAAATATCAGATTTAACTAATGAGTTATTTGATAGTTCATTTTCATATTCTCTATTTTTCAAAAAATCAATATAATAAGTGATAATCTCTTTTGCTATTCCATTAGTCATACGAACATAGTTTTCAAAAGATTTATCCATAGCAGCCCGTCTTTTATATATGTTAAGCTGAATAAGATCTATTTCCTTATTAACATTATCTAAATCTATATCAAATAAATCATGATAAAACGAATCATAATACCTAGAATTTAACTCATTTAATTTAGTTTCTAAATCATTATTAAACCATTTTTCATGATTACGTGGAGCTATTGATTGATAAAATGATAAAAATTTAGATTTAATAAAGCCTTCCTGATTATTTTCTAAATTATCTTGTAAATTAATGATTTTTTCATTTTCTTGTAATTTATTTGAAGATCTATTTTTAGGAATATCCTCATTTGAAGTTTCATTTATGAAAACATTATCATTTTCAAACCTACGACCATGTTTGTTTCCTAATAATCTTTTAAGTTTGTTTTTAAGTCTGTCCATATCTGATTTTTTATTGTTAGTCATTTAACCACATGAAAACATTGGTGTTTAAAAAAAAAGTTGAAATATTTAGTATTATATTAATGTGTATACAATTTCATTTTAAAAGATCTATCTTTAAAAGTTCAGAAACAAAAACATTTCTAACATGAAAAATTAAAAAGATCCATCTTTAAAAGTTCAGAAACAAAAACATTTCTAACATGAAAAATTAAAAAGATCTATCTTTAAAAGTTTAAAAAAATTTCAGAGAAACTTGATATGCCATTAGATAATATTTTCATTATAATCTTTCTTTTTCACTTGTAAATATATTACACAATTTCATTTATAATAAATTTACTAAAAATTCAATGAAATATTATTGATAAATATTTATGAGGTATTTTACTGTATATTTTTTTTATACTTTATAATCATGCTTTATTCAACTTATATAAATGTAATATTTATTATAAATTTTATAAATCTTTCTTAAAAATCTTTAAATTAAAATTAAGTTTTTAATAATAATAAAAAAAGAAAAAATATTGTATATTATTAAATCGTTTTAACATTTATAAAAAAAAAAAAAAAAAAAAATTAAAAAAAATTTTTAAATATTTTAAATTTAGTTTAAAAAAACTTTAAAAATATTTTAAAAAAATTTTTTTTTTTAAAAT
>WRMT01000252.1 GCA_009777005.1 Methanobrevibacter sp.
ATTTGTCCGGGGGGGGGTTTTTTTTTGTTAAAAAAAAAAAAAAGGGGGGGGGGGGGGGGGGGGGGGGGGGGGGGGGGGTTTTGTTTGTTTTTTTTTTTTTTTTTTTTTTTTTTTTTTTTTTTTTACAAGCTGCTGATTTTTATTTGTTGATTTTTTTTTCATTGCAAGTTTTTTCTTGCTAATTAGTTGTTTTTTTCGTTGCAATTTTTTTCTTTCTTTCTTGCTAAGTTGTTTATTTCTTTCTGCAATTTGTTTATTTTTATTAGTTAAAAACTTTTTATTTCATTTTTTCATTTGTTGATGTTTAGCTGTAGTTAAATATGAACCAACAGCAGTTGAAATTGCAGCTATTTTTTTTCCAGGCATAAATGTGGATTTCATACGATTTACTTGTTCTACATCTTCTTTAATAACTTGTTCCATTTCTTCATCAATTCCTTTTTTAAAGTCATCTACAAAATGAGTGTGTAAATTAGCTTCAATAAAATTAGGATTTCTCATAATAGCTTTATGGAATGGAATAGTTGTTTTAACTCCTAAAATAATATATTCACTAAGTGCTCTTTTCATCCTAGCAATAGCTTCACTCCTATCTGTTCCCCATGTAACTAATTTAGATATCATTGAATCATAGAAGGTAGGTATAGTATAGTTCATATAAACTCCACTATCAAGTCTTACACCTGGTCCTCCTGGAGATCTGTACCCAGTAATTTTACCTGGATTTGGAGCAAAATCAGCTAATGGATCTTCTGCATTTATCCTACATTCAATAGCATGACCTGTTACTTTAACATCTTTTTGAGAAAATGATAATTCATCTCCAAAAGCTATTTTTAACTGTTCTTTAACCAAGTCGATACTAGTGATTGTTTCTGTAATAGGATGTTCTACTTGAATACGAGTATTCATCTCTAAAAAGTAATATTCTCCTTTACTATAAAGGAACTCAACAGTAGCTGCACTAGTATAATCAATATATTCAGCAGCTTGAATAGCACTATTTCCCATTTCTTCACGAAGTTCTTCAGTCATAATTGGAGAAGGTGCTTCTTCAATTAATTTTTGGTGTCTACGTTGTATAGAACACTCCCTATCAGCTGCATGTACAGTATTTCCATGTTCATCAGCTAATATCTGAAATTCAATATGACGTGGTTTTTCAAGGTATTTTTCAATAAATACTGTAGCATTTCCAAAATTGGTTGAAGCTACAGATTGAGTAGATTCAATAGCTCGTACTAGTTCATCTTCTTCATAAACAGTACGCATTCCTATTCCTCCACCACCAGCTGTTGCTTTAACTATAACCGGATAGCCAATGGATTCAGCTATTTTTACAGCTTCATCAATATCATTTATACCTTTATCTGTTCCCTCTATAACTGGAACTCCAGCTTTTCTCATTAGTTTTTTAGAGGTGATTTTATCTCCCATAGCTTCTATAACTTTACCAGATGGACCAATTAACACAATTCCATTTTTTTCACATTGTTTTCCTAAATTTGAATTTTCAGCTAAAAAACCATATCCTGGGTGAATAGCTTCAGCACCAGACTCAATAGCTATGTCAATTATTTTGTCTATGTTTAGATAACTTTTTTTAGGAGAAGGATTACCTAAAGCATAGCTTTCATTAGCATAATTTGTATAAAGAGAAGTTTTATCAGCATCAGAGTAAATTGCAACACTTTTTACATCTAATTCACGACAAGCTCTCATTATTCGTATAGCTATTTCTCCTCTATTGGCAATTAATATTTTTTCAAACATTTAGGATCTCTCTTAATATTTTTTTTAATAAATATTCACATCAATTTCATATATTTAAATATGTTTTTTTAGTAAATAATTAAATTAATTTCATTTATTTTAAAGATGTTTTTTTAATAAATATTCACATCAATTTCATTTATTTAAATATGTTTTTTTAATAAATAATAAATTAATTTCATTTATTTAAAGTAAAACTTTTTAATATTTAATAATCAGAGTAATTCATCTATATTTAAGATATATATTTTTAAAAAATAATCAAATTAATTTCATCTATTATCATTAATTCTCCTTATTAATAATATAAAATTATAAAATTTATATTAAAAAAAATTTAATTAAATTTTATCATTGATTTGTATTGTAATAGTTTATATGATTTTTATCATTTTTTTAACAGATTTCTTTGATATAATTTATTATTATATTATTTACTATATTATTATAATTATAAATAATTATTTAATATTTCAAATTATAAAATAAACAATAGTACTTAACCAATTTAAATTCAAATTAGCTAAATAAATTTCATTATTATTCCAGAAAGTTCTAAATTTATAATAAAAAATCTCCCTTGTGTTTAAATGAAAATTTCAAAAAAAAGACATTTAGAAATAGCTATTGAATCCATTCCAAAAAATCTTAATCCTAAAGTTAAATGGGAACAGTATTCAACTCCAGCTAAAATAGCTGCTGATCTTGTTTGGAATGCAAATAGTTTAGGAGATATATTTAATAAATCAGTTTTAGATTTGGGATGTGGAACTGGGGTTTTCACATTTTCTCCACTTATGATTGGAGCAAAAATAGCTATGGGGATAGATATTGATAAAGATTCAATAGCTACGGCTCAAAATACTGCAAAAAATTTGAAAATAGCTAATTCTCATTTTATCACAAAAGACATTCACAATATCAAAAATATAAAGGAAGATTTGTTAATAAATAATTTAACAAACAAAATTGATTTAAAATTTGATACTATATTTACAAACCCTCCTTTTGGTTCACAATCCCGATCAAAAAAAGGAGCAGATAGAATATTTATGGAATTAGCTATTGCATCAGCTAATGTTTGTTATTCATTCCACATGGCTGAAACAAAAGATTTTGTTATTGATTTCTATGAAAAATATGGTGGGAAAATCACTCATGAATTTTTTTATAATTTTCCATTAAAGCATAGCTATGACTTTCACAGAAAAGAATCAAAGGATATTGAAGTAATTGTTTTAAGAGTTGTTCAAAAGAATTAAAAGATTTTTTAAGAGATAAAAAAAGATAAAATAAAAAAATTAAATATATTACTATTTTTTCACGATTTAAACTTAAATCACTTATAAAATAGTTTCTAATAACTAATTAAGGTAGTTTGGGAGTAGTTATTATTAAAACAACATGAAATAATCAGTCTACAACCTATATTTTATCATTAAGAGAACTATTGTTGTTGTTGTTGTTTTTTTTTTTTTAAGAAAGAATCTTGATAATCATGACTATTTCTTTATTTAAGGGTATAACAAATTGCCAAATTAATCCATGGTTGAAAACAGATTTTTCCTTAATTTATTACAATTCCTGCTTATACATATAACCAATTAGGAAGAGGATCGTTTTGTAACTTGAAATTATTTCTACCAATATCCCTGAAATATCTAACGGGTGAAGTATCATCTGGTACATGCATAGTGATAGGCATTTTACTATTAGAAATACTTTTCCAAGCTATGTTTCCAGGTGGTTTATCAGTATCTTGCCATGAAGTAACTTTAGTATTAGTGAAATATACAGTTCCTCTAGATTTACTCCAGCCACCTCGTTGTAAAACATAAACTGCACGTGTACCCTCATAAGCTCCTCCTTGCTGAATATTTTGTGAGTATGTACCATCAGCCCTAAACTGATAATAAAAACTATGACCTTGATAAGCACCTCTCCAAGGTCCAACTAATTCTTTTTCTTCAGCTGTTAAAACCCTTGATTTTGATTTTTTCGTCCACTGTGCGTATACTGTAACACTTTTTGTAGGTTTAGTGTTTACACTTATTTTCTTCTCGCTAGTTTTCTTTGTGTACCATCCTTTAAATGTATAGCCGCTCCTTTTTGGTGTTGTAGGAAACTTTTTTATCTTTGCTCCCTTATTGATATTTTTAGCTACCTTTGTTTTTGTGCCAATTTTGCCTCCATTGCCATTAAACGTTATTTTGTAGCTTGAAATTTTTTTATATTTTGCCTCAATTTGGATACCGTTGTTATCTGTTGTGTGTTCTTGTACTTCATTGAGTACAGATGCTGTTGCAGGTAGTATGGAAAACATAGCTACGCTTACAAAAAGTATTAGTAGTGCTAAAATTCTTTTTGAATTTTTCATTACTTTTTCCTCCATTTTTTGTGGTAATTCTCACCACTTTTTTTTAGGTAATAAATAATTTCATTATAATAAATTGATTATTGATTACCTTGAATAATAGTTTAAAATTAGTTATATTTAAATATTCTTGTTGAATAATCTTTAGAATTAATAACTCAAGGGGGGGGGGGGGGTTTTTTTTTTTTTTTTTTTTATAATTAATTTTTTTAAAAAAATAAAATTAAAAAAATAATTTTTTTAAAAAATTTTAAA
>WRMT01000253.1 GCA_009777005.1 Methanobrevibacter sp.
CTCTTAATTAATACTAATTATTAATATTATAATTATAATAATATATTATTTAAATTTATATAAATTACAGTTAGACATTTCATATTTAAATGATGTAAATATTAAATTAATAAGAAAAAATAAAAATTAACCAAGATAATGATCAGGTCCATAAGGTTCTGGAGATAAACCTTTTCTTTCTCTTATTTCTCTAACAATCTGTCTTTGTAATTCATTTGGTAGTCTTTCAAAACCTGCATTTTCAGTAGACCATAAACATCTACCTTCAGTAGCAGACCTTATATCTCCTGCAAAACCAAACATTTCAGCAACAGGAACCTTAGATTCTACAGCTACCATATCCCCATCTTGTTCCATATCAATAATTTGACCTCTTCTGTTTTGGATTTCACGAGTAGCATTACCCATGTAATCTTGAGGAGTATTAATAAATACTTTTTGAATTGGTTCAAGTAAGGTAGGATTTGCCATCATTATTGCAGCGAAAATTGCTTTTCTTATAGATGGTAACACTTGAGCAGGTCCTCTGTGAATTGCATCTTCGTGAAGTTTAGCATCAACAAGCTTAAATTTCAATCCCATAGCTATTTCATTAGCTATTGGTCCAGCATCTAAAGCTGATTCAAAACCTTCAATTAAAAGTTCTCTGACTTCATCTAAATATTGAATACCACGAGTCATATTTAGGAGTACGCCTTTATTGTAGACATCCCAAACTCTACGTGCTTCATCTTTATCTAAACCATTTTCCATGAAAGTGGTAGCCATTTCTTTTCCTTTAACTCTACCTTCTTTAATGGTTCCTTCAGTAATTGCATCATATACTGTTTGATCTAATGGTTCAACAGTAATATAGAATCTGTTGTGTTTGTTAGGAGATTTACCTTCAACTGGACTATCAATTTTTCCAGCTACAGTTTCTCTGTAAACAACAATTGGTTCTGAAGTTTCTATCTCAACACCTTTTTCTTCACGAATTCTGTAGGTGATAATTTCTAAGTGAAGTTCACCCATTCCAGAGATTAAATGTTGACCAGTTTCTTCATTAATATCTACACGAACAGTAGGATCCTCTTTAGAAACTTGTCTTAAAGCTTCAATCAATTTAGGAAGATCTTTAGTATTTTTAGCTTCAACAGCTACAGTAACAACAGGTTCAGAAATATGTTCTATGCCTTCAAACTCTTTAATCTTTTTATCAATATTACAAAGAGTTTCACCAGCAATAGCTCCTTTTGCACCAGTTATAGCAACAATATTACCTGCAGGAACCTTATCAGTATTTACTCTTTCTGCACCAAAGAATACTCCAACTTGTTGAGTCCTTGCTTTTCCATGAGAACCTACAAGAAAGATATCTTGACCTTTTTCAATGGTTCCACCATAAACTCTTCCAGTTGCAATTTCACCAGCATGTTTATCAATACTAACATTTGTAACCATAACAGCTAAAGGACCATCAAAATCAGTTTTAATCATAGCTTGACCTTCTTCAGTTTCAATATCTCCATCCCAAATAGTTGGAACCCTATATTCTTGTGAAACTAAAGGACTTGGTAAATGCTTAATAACCATACCAAGTAAAACCTCAGTAATCGGAACTTTTTGAGCTAATTCTTTTTGTTTTTCATTATCACAATAATCTATAATATCTTTAAAATTAATTCCAGATTTCTGCATAATAGGAATATTTATTGCCCAGTTGTGGTAAGCAGAACCAAAAGCAACACTACCATCAGCAACATCAACTTTCCATTGGTCTTTCTTATCTTTTGGAGCCATTCCTTTAATAAGTTTATTTGCTTCAGCAATTATTTTAAGGAATCTGTTTTGAAGCTCTTCAGGTTCAAGTTTCAACTCATTTATTAATCTATCAACTTTGTTAATAAATAAAACAGGTCTAACATTTTCTTTTAAAGCTTGTCTAAAAACAGTTTCAGTTTGAGGCATAATACCTTCAACAGCACAAACAACAACAACTGCACCATCTACAGCTCTCATTGCACGTGTAACATCTCCACCAAAATCAACATGCCCTGGAGTATCAATTAAGTTGATTAAGAAATCTTCATCTTCAAATTTATGAACCATAGACACACTTGCAGCATCAATAGTAATACCTCTAGCTGATTCCTGTTCATCGAAATCTAAGCTTCTTGCATCACCAGCTAACTCCTCAGAAATCATTCCTGCACCTGCAAGTAGGTTATCAGATAATGTAGTTTTACCATGGTCAATGTGAGCCACAATTCCTATGTTTCTAATAAACTTAGGTTGATACATTAATTCCTTTATCCTTTCAATCATTTTAGTACGTCTACTCACGACAATCACCTAAAATTAAATATAAAATTAATAATAATATGAAAAATGAATAAAATTTAAATAAATAACCTTTAAATAAATTTTTAATCAAATCCAAATAAATAAATTATTAAATAAACTATTAAATAAAATTTTTAATCAATTCCAAATAAATAAACTATTAAATAAAATTTTTAATCAATTATATTTATTAAATAAATATTAAATAAAATTTAAATAAGTAAGTCTTTATTCTTATAAAAATTTCAATTAATTAATGAGCAGCTCTAGCTACTCTTTCTTTCTCTTCTTTCTTTTGAATTGCAAAACTTCTTGTATCATGTTCAGAAGCTAAGATAATCTCATCAGCTAAACATTCAGCTACAGGTCTTTTATTTTTAAAAGCTGACTGTAATGTCCCTTTAGTTAAGAATCCTAACGATAAATCTACTCTTCTTTGTGGTGCAATATCAACAGCTACTTGATAACCAATACCACCATATTTAATTCTAGTGGTTTCTTCGCGAGGAGATGTGTTTTCCACAGCTCTAACTAAAATTTGAATAGGATTCTCTTTAGTCCTTTTATTAATTACTTCAAAAGCCTCTTTAACAGTATTATAAGCTTTATTTTTCTTACCAGAATTCCTTTCTGTTCTCATGATTTTATTCATTAATCTTTCAACAATAGAAATTTTAGATTTCGCAAATTGTCTTCTAACATGTCTGCCTAATGTATGAGGAACTAAGGTTTCATCTAAGCATATATAATTAGTTAAACCTAAATCTTCGACTTTTATATCTTCTAGGTCCCATTTATTAAAAATCTGACTCATTAAATTGCCCCAATTTTTATTTATTAAGATAATTTTCTTGTATTACGAATATTTCTTTATTTATATGCTCATTTACCTTACAGGTTTCTCTATTTTACCAATAACCATTTGTTCTAAAGAAACATTGTTAACTTTACTTACTTTCCATCTAACACCAGGAATATCGCCCATTGACCTTCCAGAAGGTCCACCAATTCCTTCAATCATGACTTCATCGTGTTCATCAATGAATCCAATAGCTCCATCTCCAGGAGCAAAAGCTGTTAATTGTTTACCGTTTTTAATCAATTGAACTCGAACACATTTTCGTATTGCTGAATTAGGTTGTTTAGCTTCTATTCCAACTTTTTCAATTACAATTCCTCTTGCTTGAGGAGCACCCTCAAGAGGATCAGCTTTGACATCTAAACGTAAAGCTTTTCTTTTATAATCAACATCCTTCCATTTAAAATTCTGTCTATTCTTTTTAAGCTTTTTTGCAGCAAAAAGTCCCGGCATATTATCTCTTCCTATTGTTTTTAAAGATAAATAGTTATACAAAATTTCTTTTATTAAATAATCAAATAAAATTACAATAATTATTAGCTAATCTTGTAATCGTGCATAAACTTATGTATAAACTCCCATGAGCCTATTATAGTTATAATTAAGTTACTTTTAATAATTTATTCTTTAATAAAATTATTATCTAAATATTCTTTAATAAAATAATTATCTAAATATTCTTTAATAAAATTATTAAACAAAAACTATATTTTACATATGATTTAAAATGATTAAAACACCATTTATTGTTATTATTAGTTTAGATAATAGTTAAAGTACCAATCCAAACTTTTGTATATTTGTTGAAAGTAGAACTTAAAATATCTCAAGCAACAAATACAATGCATTGAATAAGAAAATAAGAATAATTCAAATAGATTATATATCCTTATGAATAAAGTCAATGATTTATTATTAAAGGCAGATCTATAAAATAAATTAGAACCAAATATAGCTAATTGCACACATAGCTATATCGAAATTTAAACATGCTTAAACATCCAAATTTTGCACACAAATAGAAAGCATAAATGAATTAAACTAATTAATAGATTTTTATATCTTTATGAACATGCCTATTATAATACTATATTATTTGAAACACTTATAAATTTTACGTTTAAAAAAATTTAAATGAAAAAATAATTTTAAAAAAAATTGTTAAAAATTAGTAAAAATATATAAATTATATTTTAAATGATAAATTTTTTTATAA
>WRMT01000254.1 GCA_009777005.1 Methanobrevibacter sp.
CAATAAAACCTTTTTTTAAAAACTTTATTTTCAAAACTATGAAAAAAAAAAATACCAATAAAACCTTTTTTTAAAAACTTTATTTTCAAAACTATGAAAAAAAAATACCCATTTAAACCTTTTTTTAAAAATGATTTTTTTATTAATTTAATTAATACTAATTTTTTAAGGATAAAATGATAAAAAAGCAAAGCAAAAGCTATTCAAAAAAAGAAATCAGTAAAATCCTTCATCCTTGGGTTAATGAATGGTTCAACCAAATGTTCGATGATTTTACTCCTGCTCAAAAACAAGCTATTGTAGATATTCATAAAAATAAAAACATATTTGTTTCATCACCTACAGGATCTGGAAAAACATTAGCTGCTTTTTTATCAATTATAAGTGAACTTACAACACTAGCTGATAAGAAAAAATTAGAAGATAAAGTTTACTGCATCTATATTTCTCCACTTAAAGCACTTGATAATGACATTGAAAAAAATTTAGAAATCCCATTTAAAGAAATTGAAAAAATAGCTATTGAAAATGGAAAAGAAAAGGGACTTGGAATTCGAAAAGCTGTTAGAACAGGAGATACCTCTCAATATGAAAGAACTAAGATGTTAAAAATCCCACCACATATTCTTATTACAACTCCTGAAACCTTATCCATTTTACTTGTAGCTCCAAAGTTTAGAGAAAAATTAGCTAATGTTAAATATGTTATAATAGATGAGATTCATTCATTAGCTAATAATAAAAGAGGAGTTCACTTAAGTTTATCTTTAGAGAGGCTTCAACACCTTATTGGAGGTTTTACAAGAATCGGATTGTCAGCTACAGTTTCACCCTTAGAGAAAATAGCTAATTTTTTAGTAGGATATGAATATGGAGTAGAACGTGATTGTTTAATTATAGATGTAAACTATCTTAAAAAGTTAGACATTGAGGTAATTAGTCCTGTAGATGATATTGTAGTAGCTGACAGTGAAGAAACAAGACTTGCAATGTATAATTTAGTTGATGACTTAATAATGGAACATAAAACAACTCTTATTTTTGCAAATACAAGGAGAGGAACAGAAAGTCTTCTTTACAATCTAAAAGAAATGTTTCCAGAAAATTACAACTCACAAAACATTATGGCACATCATTCTTCACTTTCAAAAGAATTAAGACTTGAGGCAGAGGAAAAATTAAAGGAAGGAAGTCTTAAAGCAGTTATTTCATCAACATCTCTAGAGTTAGGAATTGATATAGGTTATATTGATTTAGTGATACTAATAAATTCACCTAAATCAGTATCACGAGCTCTTCAAAGAATCGGAAGAAGTGGTCACCAGCTACATGGGAAATCTAAGGGAAGAATTATTGTAACTGATAGAGATGATTTAGTAGAATGTTCAATTTTACTTAAAAATGCTAAAGAAGGAAGAATAGATAGTATAAAAATACCCAAAAATGCTCTTGATGTATTATCTCAACATATTTATGGAATGGCAATTGAAAATCCTTGGGACATAGATTATGCATATGATGTGATTAAAAAAAGCTACTCATATAAAGATCTTAGTAGAGATGATTATGAAGATGTTTTAAGCTATTTAGCTGGAGAATATGTTGAACTTGAAGAGAGATATGTCTATGCTAAAATCTGGATTGATTATAAAAAAAACACCTTTGGAAAGAGAGGACGGCTTGCTCGAATGCTTTACTCTACAAACATTGGAACAATCCCAGATAGCTCAGGAGTTCTTGTAAAATGTGATGGAGATGTTATAGGAAGAATTGAACAAGATTTTATGGAAAAATTAAAAAAAGGAGATACTTTTGTCCTTGGAGGAGGAATATATAGGTTTAATTATGGTAGAGGAATGACAATAAATGTAACACCAGCAAGTGGTCCTCCAACAATTCCCTCATGGTTTTCACAGCAACTTCCCCTAGCATTTGACTTAGGCTTAGATATACAGAGATTTCGAGCTATTATGGAAGGAAAATTCCAATACAAACGAGGGAAAGAAGAAATTATAGAATTTATTCATGAATACCTATATGTTGATGAATTTGCAGCTAATTCTATTTATGAGTACTTTAGGGAACAATTTCTTTATGCAGCAATCCCAAGTAATAATAAGCTACTAATTGAATATTACACAGGATTTGGAGGAAGAAAATTCCTTATATTCCACTCACTATTTGGAAGACAAGTTAATGACGCCTTATCAAGAGCTATTGGATATATAATAGCTAAGGAAAAAAAAATAGATATTACAATTTCCATCTCAGATAATGGATTTTATTTAAGTTCAGATAAAAAGATGGGAGGTCTTGAAGCTTTTAAAAAATTAAGTTCAAAGAACCTAAGAAATCTTCTAATAAAAGCTATTGATAAAAGTGAAACATTAGCTAGTAGATTTAGACACTGTGCTGGAAGGTCACTTATGACCTTACGACGCTATAAAGGACAAGATAAGTCAGTTGGAAGACAACATGTAAGAGGAAAAATCATTTTAAAGTTTGTAGAAGAAATGGATGATAATTTTTCCATACTTAAAGAAGCTCGCAGAGAAGTAATTGAAGACTTTATGGATGTTAAAAACGCAAAACGAGTTATTCAATGGATAGAAAGTGGAAGCATGGAAATAAAAACAATCAACACAATTATTCCTTCACCTTTTGCATTTAATTTAGTTTCACAAGGATACTTAGATGTCTTATCTCAAACAGACAAGGCAGAATTTGCCAAAAGAATGCATAAAGCTATTTTAGAAAAAATCAAAGACCAACTAGTTGAAGATTACTATTGAAAAATAATTAAAACTTTTAACACATCAATGAAAAGTAAAACTTTCTTGATTTAATTTTAAATAATTTAAAAAGATATGATCTTTCTAAAAAATTTTTAAAAATTTAAATTTTATAAAAATAATTCAAATTATTTTTAAATTAATAAAAAAATAGGATTAATATTTTGTTCTAAAACAGAACATATAAGGAAATATTGTAATATTAAAAGCTATTATTTATAATATTATAATTTTAAAATAAAAAAGAAAAAATTTAAAAAAAAAAAAAAAAAAAATAAAGTTAAAAAGATTGTTATTCATCTTTTTTGGTGTTAGTTTTACTATGGCTTATGTCACTTTTCTATAAGCATCAGAGGTTATTTTTGCAAGAGTATAAGTTCCTGAATTACCATATAGTGAAGCTATTTTTAAACGAACACCACTTCCATCAGAACTAAATTTGTATTCAGTAGTCATATCATCTTTTCGAGTTACTGTCCCATCGAATGTGTGTTTTGGATAATCTAATCCTATGTCTTTGATTTGTTGGTCAAGAGAACATCTATAACTTTTTATTTCTTTGAAATACACTTTTCCATTTGAAACAGAATATTTACCTTCAATTTTTACTGTATTTGTGACAGCATGGAAGAACTGGAATCTTCCGTCAGCGTAAAAATAGTAATGATTATATCCCTGATAACCATTTTCTGCAGTAGCTCCACGCCAGTGTCCTAGAAATTTCGAATTCACACTAGAGCTTCCTTTCTTCCAATGGGCAAAGTAAGTTACACCTTTGCTTACTTTGGTGTTCTTACTTATTTTCTTTCCTCCAGATTTCTTAGTATACCAACCTTGGAAGGTATATCCACTTCTTTTAGCTGTAGCTAGCTTATTTAACTTAGCACCTTTTGTAACACTAGCAGACACAGTTTTTTTAGAACCTATTTTTCCACCATTAGCATTCCAAGTTACCTTAACCTTAGCTACTTTATATTTTGCCTCTATTTCTGGATCTTTTTTAGTCATGCTTTCAGCATGAACAGTAGCTGCCACCACAGATATCAGGAATACTGATAATACCAGCATCACAACTAATTTTTTAATAACTTTCATTGAATTATCTCTCCATATAAATATTTATCCCTAATTTACATCTGATTAAATTAATTTTAAAGTTTAATAATAAATTATAAAATTAATTTTCACTCCCCAATTTCTTAATTATGTGAAAAAATTAATTATAACCATTTTACATTATCCTTCCTCCTAAAAAAGTACATAAAACTAATAAAAATAAGATTAAGTTTAAAAGAAAAGGATATAAATTTAAAAAAATCAGAAAATAGCTTCAAATATCTTTTCCAAAAAGAATATGCAAAAAGAACTAAAATATTTAAAAAAAGGAATAAACCTTTAAAAATAGTAGCTATGAAAAATAAAAAGTTAAAAAAGTATTTCAAAATAAATAACATGAATAAAATAAAAGAAATAACAAAAAAAGCAATAGCTAAATGTTTAAGCCATATAAAACTTCCCCCCCCCCCCCTTTAACCGATTCTTCCTTTTTTTAAACTTTTCAAATAAAAAATTTAAAAAAAAAAAAA
>WRMT01000255.1 GCA_009777005.1 Methanobrevibacter sp.
TTAAAAAAGAAACAAAAGTATTACTATAGAATCAGGTCTTACAAAATAAATAATGGTAAAAGAGTGTATAGTAAGATTAGCAAAGCAAAATCAAAAATAGCTAAATAATATTATTTTCAAATGTTTTTAGTAGCTATGAAAAATACAATAGCTATTTTTTTTTATTATTTTTATTTTTTTTATTTTTTTTATTTTTATTAACGGTCTGAATCATTGCAAAAATCTTTTTATGAAATTTTAATCAAATGATTTCCAATTTAATTATATATACTTATTTTAAATTTTATTTTAAATGTTAATCCCTTTTATTTTTATAAATTAAAATAAAGTTAATCTTTTATAATATATTACTAAACTTTTTTAACAATTATAAAAAGATATTTTTTGCTCCTCCTCCTCCTCCTCCTCCTCCTATGTTAAACCATTTGAAATTTTATTTAAAAGATTATTAACATTATTAATAAAAATTTAATTTGTTATAAATACTAAACAATACACTTATAAAATTTTAGAATAAAATAAATTTTTTAAAATTTTGACTTTATTTTATCTCATTTCCTTAGGTTTAAATAGCTCTTCTTACAATATATTTTAAATATATACTCAATAATAATAAATAACCACTTATTTATCCTTGTCAGTGATAATTATTGATTGTTTATATGTATATTGATAATTTTTATTTATTGGGAGTAGTTTTACTGAGGAAAAAAATGAAGATTAAGAAAAAATTTTTAAAAATAGTGTTAACTTTGTTAATATTTTTTTGTCTTAGCATAATGCCCATGATAATAGTTGAAGAGGTTAATGCCGCATCAAAAACTATTGAATATCAAATGTTAGATTTAGTAAATGAAGAAAGAGTTAAAGTAGGTATTGCACCATTAAAAATGGATACTGAATTGTTTGATGCAGCCAAAATACGGGCAGATGAATTAGAAATTTTATTTGACCATACAAGACCTGATGGAACATCATTTAAAACTGTTTCACCAAAAACAACTAGTGAAATCTGTGCAGGTGGAACAACACCTGAAGAGGTTATGGGTCGTTGGATGAAGTCATCAGGACACAGTGGCAACATACTAAATCCAAATTATAAAAGTATTGGGGTAGGTTTCTCGAAATCAAATAAACATTACTATAATTGGTGGGTACAGCTATTTGGAACTAGTGAAGCAGATGAAAGACCAGAATCTGTAGTTACATTTAAAGAGGATAAACTATCAGATAAAGTAGAAGATAAACAACCAAGTAAAAAGGATAGTAAAATTGAAAAACCATCACAACTAGGATCTGATATTAAAAAACCAAAAGTTCCTGAGTTTTCATTAGCTAGTACTAATAAAAAAATTCTTATCAAATGGAAAAAAGTTTCCAATGTTTCAGGATATCAGATTTACAGGTCTACAAAGAAAAATAAAGGATATGCTCTTAAAAAAACAATTACTAAAGGAAGTACTATTAAATTCACTGATAAAAATTTAAAAAAGAAACAAAAGTATTACTATAGAATCAGGTCTTACAAAATAAATAATGGTAAAAGAGTATATAGTAGTATTAGCAAAGCAAAATCAAAAATAGCTAAATAATATTGTTTTCAAAGTTTTTAGTAGCTATGAAAAACACAATAGCTATATAAAACTTTTATATTTTTTAATATTTTTTTCATACTCTCTTTAAAATATGTTAAATAAAAACAACTCATTAAATAATATTGGTTCAAAAGAAATGTTTCTTTTTATATGGTTTTTTTATTTATTTAATGTATTTTTTCAATCTTTTCATCAATAATACATTATTAGCTATTTTTTTCAATATTAACTATATTTAACTAAATCATTAATAGTGTTTTTAGTGAAAAAGTTGAAGAAAAAACTACTTATTCTTAAAACAATCATATAACTATATGAAAATTGTAAAAACCCCAGTGTCTTATGAAACTATTGAAAATTTGAAAGTAGGAGATAAAATAGCTATTTCTGGAACAATTTTCACAGGAAGAGATGCAGTTCTACCAAAATTAATGGAAAAAATAGCTAAAAATAAGATAGATGAAATTCCATTTGATTTAAATGGAATAGCTATTATGCACACTGCTGTTAGTGGGGCAGGAGTAGCTCCGACCACGAGTAATAAAAAAGAAATTGAATCAACTATTCCTTTTTTATCTAAAGCTGGAGTTAAGATTCATATTGGGAAAGGATCACTTAGTGAAGAAACAAAAAATGCCTTAAACAAAGAAAAATCTATTTTTGTTGTGACGCCTCCAGTAGCTGCATTGTTAACTAGTTGTGTAAAATCAAAAAAAGTTGTTGCCTATGAAAAGGAAGGAATAGAAGCTATTTTTAAGTTAAATGTTGTAAATGTTCCAGGGGTTGTAGCTATTGCTCATGGAGAAACTATTTATTGAATACCCAATGGTGGTTAGCCAAATGTGTTGGTGTTTTATTAAATAGCTTATTATTCAATCAGTTCAAAATCATACTTTTCAAACTCATTTCCATTAATTATTATAGAAACCTGGTGAAGTCCAAGATGGAATTTCCTTGTTGTTATCACTTTAAAAGATTGTTTTCTATTAATTTGTGTTATTGAATTTTCCTTATATTCTTTTTCACTGATTTTATAGACTTTTTTTGATAAGTTTGAATTGGCTTTTTTGTAATAAATTCCATATTCTAGTCTTATTTTACTTTTTTTCTTATTATTATTCAATAATTTAAAATTAAATTCCAATGACTTACCAATTTTAACTTTTGGTGTTGAAATATGAAAATCTTCGATGCTGATGTTTTTTATAGAACCAAAACCGAATATTTCCATCACTTCGCTATTACCTTGTTTTAAAAGTGTTCTACATCCGTGTTTAATAACCCAGTCTATATTTTTTGATTTATTTTGCCATTTTTTCACTAAATCAATAACTACCTCTGGATTATCTTTTGCTATATCATTTAAATTATTTGCAACACTTTTTCTTACAGATTCTGACTTGTCATTTTTAAGATTTTCTAAAATTGGAATGATTGGAGAGGGATTTTCTTTTAATTTTGGTAAAGCCTTATGCCAAGGAAGTCTGGGACGACAACCTTCTGATGAAACTCGTCTCACTGCCCAGCTTTCATGTTTAGACCAAATTAACATTTGTTCCATCATTTCATTTGGATATTTTATGATAAAATGGCGAACGGGTCCTTCACAACTCGTAAATTGGGTGATTTCTTCTAGTGCTTCAACTGATATTTTATAGTCATCTAATCCATACTGTTCAATATATCCTCCTAAAAATGCATATTCCAATGATAAACCAAACTTTGTATCTTGTACTTTTAACCAATACTCAGTCTCTTTTACATGATTTATTAATTCAAGAATTTTAGCTACTGCACTTTTATAATCGGTTGGCAAAAAATTTTTCAGTGTTGTGGAGATATGTATCCCTCGTTGCACTATTCCTCTGTTTTCCCATTCATCATCCATAATTTGGGATAAAAACGAATGTTCATCAAAATCATCAATTATATGTTTTAGAACTTTCGTAAATCCATTGAAAAACTCCTCATTGAACATGTTTTTTAAAGGTTCTGCCATTTATTCCACCATTTTTTTTTTTTTTTACAAGTGCATCAAGGATGTCTTATTTAAATTTTAGTATTCATTTTTCACATTTTCATCTTTGGTTAAAATTTTTTTCCCTTTGGCTGAGGGAATAACTTCAAAATAAGCATTATCAAACTTGATATCAAATTCGTTACCATCCATGAGCATATGTTGGAAAACAGCTAAAGATGAAACTTCTGAATGAGGTTGATTTGTTACTGACACATTCCAATTTGAATTTTTATATACTTTTGTTGGAACTCTTGATCCACCAACAACAATCAACTTATCTTTTGATGATTTTCTGATAGTTCCTATAATATTTTGAACTTGAGATCCATACATTGTTAAGTGTATAACCTCTCCACCGTTGTTTTTCCACTCATCAATCAAATTCATATAATTTTTTTTATATTCTACTTTGAAGGAACCTCCCCAGTGTTCTACAAGTTCTTCAACATTTTTCATTAATTTTTCATCTTCTTCTCCACTTAAATAGATTTTAGAAGCTCCAAATGCTCTAGATGTTAAACAAACATGAGTAGTAATTCTGGCATCTCTTTTTATTCTATGATCTAATCTTAAAACATTGATATTCATTATTATCACAGTAAATTATTATTATAAAAATTATTTTTATTATTCTTATTTTTATTATTGTAAAAATTATTATTGTCGGATAAAGTCAGGAGGTTTCCCTCCTGAATTCTCCTAAGAACGGCTCGTGTCCCTTTCAAGACAAGCCGCTCAAGCATATTTTTATCCTAAGTAATTA
>WRMT01000256.1 GCA_009777005.1 Methanobrevibacter sp.
TTAATAAAATAATGATTAATATTATTTATTTTTATAAAAAATATTATTAAAAATATAAATATTAAAATTAAATAGATTATAAGAAATCATAGTATGTTTCAACATTTTTAAAGATTTTTTAAAAGAGATAAATTTTCCAAAAAAATTGTTCAAAAATCGTATCTTCATGAAAATAAATTTACAAATCACTATAAATAAAAGGAATAATTAATAAAAAGAAAAATAAATAATGGGAAAAATAAGTAAAAGAAAAAATTAATAAAGGGAATAAAGATTCTGTAAATAGCTATAGACTCTAATCTTTCTTTTTTAAAAATCATAATAGTTTTTAAAGTAATTAATTCTTAAAAAGTTCATATAATTTATTAAATTACCTAAATTAATATGATTTTCACTCTCAAAATGTAGATTAACATTATATTTATAATATGTTAATTTAGAATTAATTTTATTAACTTTTTTTTTAGCATTGTAGAAGTATTTTTCTTCTTTTAGATAGTTTAAAGGAGGATAAAAAATATTTTCAGGTGTTCTGAGTAATACTTCATATATTGGGATATCTGGTATTATTTCTTTCGTTAAAATTTCATAGATACTGAGGTAATTTTTTGGATTATTGACAAATTTAAATTTTCCTGATAAATCAATAGTTTGTTTGAATATTAACCAAATTTTTAAACTTTCATCGTTAAATAAATCATTTATTGTTAAATTAAAATCTTGAAGGGAATTAACGGCTCGTTTTAAAGCATTTCGTTCTATAATCAATTTTTTTATAGTATTTTTACTAATTTTATTCAAGTTTCTATATAAATTCTCCTTTTCTCTAAGGTATTTTAAAGTATAATGTTGAATTAATAAGATTAATCCTATTTTAATAAAATGATCTTGTGATGATTTAATTTTTTTTACTTTGTTGATTTCAAGATAATAGTTAAGTTCTTCCTCACTTTCTACATTTTCATAAACATTCATGTCCATTGAAAGAGGAGTATAAGTTGAATGAAATAAAGGATCCATAGCTTCAAGTATTGGTTTAGAAACATCAAGGAAATCCTCTTTAACGATTTTCCAACGAAGTTTTTCTTTTTCTATGATAATTTGACCTTCAAATACGTCATTGGTTCTTTTTAAAACATGGAATAGCTGTTCATAAACCAGTTCTCCATTTTTTCTATAAGCTGCCTTTTTTATTTTATTATAACCTGCTCTGTATTGCTCTACAAACTCTTCTAAAGTTGGTAAAGTAGCTTCTTCATTGATTTTCGAAATATCTTCCATAGAATATCCAAGTGAAATAGTAGCTATTTTATTTAAAAGATTTGAATGTCTCTCATCAAGTTCACTTCCCCAATATTCATTGTTGAAATCTACAGAATCATTAATGTTTTCTGAAAAATCTTTAAAATCCTTCTTCCACTTTTTTAATTCTTTTTTTAAAGATTCATCACTTATTTCATATGTATTGAAAACACTAATAAAGCTTTTATAGATATTTTGAATATCTTTATTCATAAATCAACCTCCAAAATCTCAATATATTCATATTTGCCCTTTTTATCTTTTGGAGAAGTAGAAATAGCTCCTGATGCTTTTTGTTGATTCAAATAATCTTTTGCAATTTTTTCTAATTTAGATTTATTTTCTTTAATATTTTTAAAAGCTAGTTCAATTTCATTTTTGTCTACTTGATTTAAATCTGGAGGAGAATTTTTATAAATTTGAGCATTTTTAATAAAATCAAAGTAAGCTTTATCATTTATTGGAATTATATCCCTAAATCTTTTATTTTTGGATAAGTCAAGAAAGTTATCATTCAATGAATTCAAAGTTTTAAAAGCATTTATTAAATTTAGATGAGCAAATTGGTAGTCTTCCTCATCAACTATGATTAAAGAAAGATAAGCATTATAAATAGCTACAAATCCATAGAGTTTATTTTCATGCTCTCTCCAAATTTCATTAGCTTTCTCTTCATAAGTAGTTTCATAGGTAGAGTTTGGATTTGAATCAATCTCCTCAATTTTATCTGCATAAACTTTAGCTATTTCTTCCATCTGAATTTCTAAGTTGGCTTTTTTTAATGTTTCAAGTTTATCTTTTATTAATGCAATATTTGGAGCAATGGAGTAATCTGAGGATTTAAGCTTTTTATAAGCATCTAAGCTACTTGGACAATCTTTAATAAAGTCAATTATTTCTTTATAAACTTGAACTTGATTATCTCCAAAACCAGACTTTTCAAGATTATTAATCATTATCTCATAAAGTTCTATATTTTTTTTAGCAGACATAATATCACTAGTAATAATAAAAATATATTTAAGTCAAACAATTATTAATTCATATTGTAGTCAAATCTTGAATGTATAATTTAAATTAAAGAAAGAGATAATATATAATTTTTGCAAAATGTTGTTATATATGTTAAACCACTTTAATTTAATTTAAGAAAATCAGAGATTTTTTAACATTTAAACTGAATTTACTATATTAAGATTAATAAAACACTATTATTAAATATTCTTTTTAAAAAATTAATTATAATTATTTAAATTATAAAAAAAGAATATTAAGCTAATATTTCAATAAAAGATTAAAAAAAAAGAATTTAAAGTTTAAATTTCAAAATAAATGTTAATAAAATTATAAAATAAGAATTTTAAGCTAATATTTAAATAAAAGATTAAAAAAAATAAAAAAAAGAATTTAAAGTAAAAATAAAAAGAAGATTATTTAAAAAAAATAATTTCAAAGATAATTATTATAAATTTAAAAAAAATTAATTTATTTTTAATTAAATGTCTATAACTCTTTTTTGATCAAAGAACAACAGAGCAAAAAGAATTTAATAATTTAAAAAAATATTTATCTAATATTTTCCTATTTAACTGCTTTTTTTAATGCTTGGTCTATATCATCTATAATATCTTCTAGATTTTCTATTCCTACAGATAATCTAATAAAATCTGGAGTCACTCCTGTAGATTTTTGTTCTTCTTTTGAAAGATTTGAATGAGTTGTTGAAGCAGGATGAATAACTAAACTCTTTGAATCTCCAATATTAGCTAGATGAGAAAGTAATTCAACATTTTCTATGAATTTTTTACCTTCTTCTATTCCTCCTTTAATTCCAAATCCAATTAAAGCTCCATATCCTCCATTTAAATATTTAGTAGCTAATTCATGGGAGGGATGGTTTGAAAGTCCAGGATAATTAACCCAAGATACAGCTTCATGAGATTGTAAAAATTTAGCTAGTTCTAATGCATTTTCACAGTGCTGTTTTACTCTAAGTGAAAGTGTTTCTAGACCTTGTAATAATAAAAATGAATTAAATGGACTTATCACTGTTCCAATATCCCTCATTAGCTGAACACGAGCTTTTACAATATATGCTAATTTTTCAAATTTTTCATAATAAATTAATCCATGGTAGCTAGGATCAGGTTCTGTAAATTCTGTAAATTTTCCATTTGTCCAGTCAAAATTACCAGCATCAACTATTACTCCTCCAATACTTGTTCCATGTCCACCAATAAACTTTGTTGCAGAAAGAACTACAATATCTGCACCATGTTCTATAGGTTTTACAAGCCCAACACCTGAGGTGTTATCTACGATTAAAGGAATATCATTTTCATGAGCTATTTTAGCTAATTTTTTAAAATCAGGAACATCTAATTTTGGATTTCCGATTGATTCGGCAAAAATAGCTTTTGTCTTTGAATCAATAGCTTCTTCAAATTCTTTTAACTTATCTGATTTTACAAACTTAACCTGTCTACCAATTTTTGGAAATGTGTTTTTAAATAATGTGTATGTTCCACCATAAAGATTGTCAGCAGATACAATATTGTCTCCTAATTGTGATAAATTTAAAATAGCTAATGTAATAGCTGAAAGACCTGAAGACTGAGAAAGGGCAGCTACTCCTCCTTCAATAGCAGCTACTCTTTGTTCAAATATGTCTGATGTTGGATTTGTCATTCTTGTATAAATATTACCTGTTTTTTTAAGACTAAATAAATCTGCAGCATCGTCAGTATTATCAAAAACATAAGATGTAGTTTGATAAATAGGAACAGCTCTTGATTTTGTTTCTTTATCTACATTTTCTTGTCCTGCATGTAGTTCTATTGTTCTTTCTCCAAATTTTTTCTTTTTCTCTTTCACTAAATCACCTTAAATTTTAAGAACTTCAGCATAATTATTTAAATCATAGTCAAGAAAATAAAGTTTTTAAGTAATGATAATTTTTTAAATTATTATATAGTATTCGACAAAACTTTTGAAAATGTCAACTTCATTAATTTATCAAATTTTATTTAATAAAATATGATTTAAATGGTTTTAAATAAGTTTAAAATTA
>WRMT01000257.1 GCA_009777005.1 Methanobrevibacter sp.
AGATTAAGTTTTAATCAAAAGATTAAATATGAAGAAATTTTAAGAATTTTTTCTTCTAAACATAAATTCCACTTAAAAAAATAATTTTTAGCTAAATATTAATTATATTCAACTAAAGTTTTTTAGCTTCTTCCACTAATTTTTGACCTAATTTAAAGCATTGTTCGTCTTCTTCATCATCAGGGACGTAAAATACTTCACAGCTGTCAATTACATCAAAACCATAGTCATTAAGATCTTTAGCTAAACTTGCTGGAGATCCTCCTTTACCACCCATTGAACCGAATGTAACAGCTTTTCTTTCAATTCCTGTTCTATTGAATCTAAGACCTTTTAGATAATACATTAAATCTCCAATACTTGGATATGGTTCATCATTTATGGTTGGAACTCCAATAGCTATTGCTTTACTATCTAAAATACTTTTGACTATTTCACTTCTTTCATCTTCATGGAGGAAGAACATTTCTACATCATACCCTTCAGCTATAACTCCTTCAGCTATTTCATGAGCCATTTTTTGGGTAGAAGCATGCATGGTATCATAAATAATAGTTACTTTATCTTTACACTTACCTGTTGCCCATTCACTGTAAGCACCAATAACTTTCATTGGATCAGTCCAAATTTGACCATGAGATGGAGCAATCATCTTAATTTTTTCAAGTAATCCTAACTCTGTAACTTCTTCGAACTTTTTCAAAACTAGCTTAGATAATGGAACAATTAAGTTTCCATAGAATTTTTGTGTTGCATCCATTAGAATATGTTCTGGGATTTCATGATCTAACCTTTTTGGGAAACATAAGTGTTGACCAAATGCATCATTTGGGAATAGAATTCCATCTTCTACAAACAATGTAAACATACTGTCAGGCCAATGTAGTAAAAATGCTTCTAAAAATGCTAAAGTTTTTCCACCTAAATCTAATGTGTCTCCTGTTCCAACATTTACAAATTCTGCACCAGATAATGAAGGATAATGCCGTAATAATCCTTTAACAGCTATTTTAGTACAATAAATTGGAGCTTCTGGGAATCTTCTATGAAGATCAACCAATGTTCCACTGTGATCCTTTTCAACATGATTTTGAACGATAATATCTACGTTAACATCTTTACCTTCTTGGGCAAATGCATCATTAACACGAGCCATTAGCTCTTCAGTTTTTCCAGGATATGCATTATCAATTAATGCTACTTTATCATCACCAAATACTAAATATGCATTATATGTTGTCCCATTGAGGGTATATCCATGGTAAGCTCTTAAATCCCAATCAAGGACTCCTACCCAATATACTCCTTCACCTATTTTCTCTGCTTTTGCTTTCATAATACAAAATCTCCTTAGCTATATATTATTCATTGAACTGTTTTATCTTATAATGTTTTCCTAATAACGTTCGTATTAAAAAAAACATTATTGTATTTTAGTATCTAAATACTGCTATATATAAATTTCGGTAATAATCCGATATAAACTCTTAAAAATTTTTTTTCTTATTTTTTTTTAATCAAGAGAAAATTTCATTTATTTTTTAATATGAAGATTTTTTAATCTTTATATCTTATAATAGCTAATAATTTAGATTAAAATATAAATTTAAGTATATTAATCTAAATAAAAATTTTTTCCATTAGAAAAATTTAGGCTAATATAGTAGCTAAGGAAAATTCTTATATTTACAATTAATTAATATTAAGTTAACAAAAACATTTTAATAAAAATATAGAAGATATTTATATAATAGTATAATCTAATATATAACTAATTATTATAAAGAAATTTTTCTTAATGAATAGTTTATGGATATACGATTATTTTCTATTAGAGATATAATGGCAAAAAATCAATATTACTTGTTCAATCAGCTATTAATCTAGTAGAAATTAGCTATTTTATATTCATATAATTACCATTCATAAATTAATAAAAAAATAGATATAAACATAATGGAAAAGAGATATAATATATATATGAACTTATTTACAATATTCTGATTCATATTATGTGATTTTGAATGTTTTAAAAATATTTATATTAGCTGCTGTGAATCTAGAAAAATGATAATCTAATATTTTTTTATAAAATAAATTTTTCTCATTTTTGACAAATAAATTTTTTAAAAATACAGCTTAATTGCACTGATTTTTGAAAAATATTGATTTTTAAACTTTTATAAGGTTTGACAATAATAAAAAATGATTATTTGGGATTATAATAAATAATAAACAAACTGAAATTATCTAATTGAACAAAATATAATAATTATTAACAATATTTTCTATTTTAATAACCATTATCAAAATCATACTAATATACAGATAAAACGATTAAACGTATATATTTTTTATAAATTAATTTGGTGTGCCTATGAAGGTCAATAATACAGAAGTTAAAAAACAGAAACCAATAAAATTTTATTCAACTGGTTCAAAAGGAACTGGGTTAAATGTTGTCAAAAGCCCCGTCAAGCTAATGATTCTATCAATGCTCGGTGAAAGTGAGATGGAATTTGATGAGATTGTTAAAAACACTGGAAAATCAAAATCAACAATTTCTGTCCATCTTAAAGCTTTAAGAAAAGATGGGGTAGTTTCATTCAAATTTAACCCTGATGATCAAAGAAAAAAGATTTTTTATATTAGCTCTAGATTTTTAGGTGAAATAGAGGCTCCAGAGTCTGTTGAATTTGAAGAACGAAAAATTGATTTTATAATTAATAATATTGTCAACACTAAAAAGGGAACCGTCGAATTTCCTCGTCTACTATTCCACACAGTAAGGTCTACTTTGATACAAGAAGGATTAAGTATAGATCCTATATTATATGAAGCAGGACTCCGTATAGGGGATTCTATTTTTGATAAACTCAATGCAGATGATGTAGAAACTTTTGCTAAAAATGTCATTGATTTTTGGGAAGAACATGGTTTAGGAATAATAGAAATTGATTTAATCTCAGAAAAT
This sequence comes from Methanobrevibacter sp., assembly GCA_009777005.1. Classification (GTDB taxonomy): domain Archaea; phylum Methanobacteriota; class Methanobacteria; order Methanobacteriales; family Methanobacteriaceae; genus Methanorudis. The sequence goes on from WRMT01000257.1 coordinate 2,975, forward strand.
AAAATCGGAATTACTTCAAAAGATTGTTTTGAATGTGGATTACTTCCAAAAACAGGAAAACCCGCATGCTTTTTAGATCTTGGTATAATAGAATCACTAATTTCTAAATTTCTAGGAACTGATGTAATTGTGGCAGAAACAAGATGTTTTACCATGGGTGATGATCATTGTTACTTTGAAATAGAACCAACATCTGGAGGTCAAGAAGAAGTGGAATCTTTTGATTAAGTTTTTATATTTTTTTTAATTTGAAGATGTAGGATCTTTTGATTAAGTTTTTATATTTTTTTTAATTTGAAGATGTAGAATTTTTTGATTAAATTTTTAAACTTTATTGGATATTAGGTACACACTTATCTTGATTAAGTACACTTATTTTGAATTCAAGTGTACTATTTAAGAAATTATTTTTTAAATTTTATTATTGTAGTAGAAAGATATGGTTTATTTTCTGGAAATCCCTTGATTATTTTTTCATTTTCCATTGTGCAGTTTTCAACTGAAAAAATTTCTTTTTCTCTAATTTGATGATTTATTTTATTCTCTAATTCTTTTTTATTTCTTGAAGTTTTCATTAAAGCTATTGTGTCACTGTTTTCCATTAATATTTCTAAATTTTCCTTTATTTTTGGGATTATAATTAAAACATCATCTTTTTCAACTAATGGCTTTTTAATACTTGATGCACAAGCTGCAAAAGATGTTATTCCAGGAATAACTTCTATTAAATAGCTATCTTCTAACCTTTTTTGAACATAAGAAAAGGTACTATATATTGAAGGATCACCAAGTGTTATAAAAGCTACATTTAACCCTTTATTCAAAGACTTAGCTATTAACTCACTAGCATCATCCCAATGTTTTTCAAGGGATAATGGATCTTCAATCATTGGAAAAACAGGTTCTAATACTGTTAACTCTTTAAAATCTTTTCTTTTTTTAATGATAGGGTTGACAATTGAAAGAGCTATACTTTCTTTATTTGGAGCTGAGCGAGGGGAACATATAACTGGGATTTCATTTAATATTTTCACAGCTTTTAGTGTTAAAAGTTCACTGTCACCTGGACCTACTCCTATACCAAACAATTTTCCTTTATTTATTTTAGTCAATAAATCACCAATAGCATTTTAAAGTAAAATTAGAATTTTTAGATATTTTTAAAAATTAAATTAGAATTTGGCAGTGTTCCATAAGTCAATTTTTAAAGTAAGCTTAATCATAATATAAGTTTTTTAAATAGTGAATAATAAGATAATAATCTTTAATAACTATATATTTTATTTAATTTTAATTTATAGTACTTGAAAAAAAAGTTTGAATAAATTATTTATAAAAAATTAATT
>WRMT01000258.1 GCA_009777005.1 Methanobrevibacter sp.
AAATAAATTAATTATATTATAATAAATAATTAAAATCTCAATAAATAAATAAATTATATTATAATAAATAATTAGATTTAAATCTATTTAAATTGTTTTATACAATTGAAAACATAATTAGTGAAAAATATAAAAACGAAAAATTATTTTTAAAATTTTTAATAAATAATTTAAAAAAATTAGTTATATAAAAAAATAAATTTTATTATAATAATTGATAAAAAATGAATACTCAAAATAGATTTTTAGAAATTCACATTTGTGAAAAAGTTTGATGAATAAACCAAAGAACTAAAGTTTGATGAATAAACCAAAGAACTAAAGTTTTTAGCTCTTGAAAATTATAATTTAATTTTCCTCTGCTTATATTGAAAAATACCCAATCTTTAGAAAATTTTTCACAAGACAGCAACTTTAGATTTCGTGAAATATTATATCATATTTGGGTTATATAAGTTAACATCATTGTATTGTAGTTTGATGTTGTTTTTATGGTAGATTGAGATTTGGGGATTAGTCGTTCAATTAGATTTCTTAAGTAATTTTATTATTTCCCGTGAACAAAATAAAACTAATTAATAATTAATTAAAATACGAGGTAAAAAATCATGCTTAAATTGCCTGTGGGAATTGAAACATTTAGTGAACTTCAAGAAGAAGAGTATGTTTACATTGATAAAACACAATACATACATAAACTAGTTAATGAGGGAAAATCTTATTTTTTGTCACGACCACGTCGATTTGGAAAATCATTACTTTTAAGTACAATGGAAGAGCTATTTAAAGGAAATAAAAAACTATTCAAAGGATTGTATATCTATGATAAATGGGATTGGAATGAAAAATATCCTGTAATAGCTATAAATTTTGGTGGAGGAGAATATAGCACAATAACTGATTTACAGAATACTTTAGCAGATATTTTAGATGATCTTGGCGAACAATTTAATATAGAACTTAAAAGAAGAACTTTACCCCAAAGATTTGGCGAATTAATTAGAAAAGTATATGAAAAAACAAATCAGAAAGTTGTTATTTTAATTGATGAATATGATCAACCTATTATTTCTAATCTTCAAAGTAAAGATTTAAATAGATTTCAAGAGGATTTAGGAAGTTTTTATCAAATTTTAAAAGTAAATGACAAATTTATTAAATTCATATTCCTCACTGGAATATCTAAGTTCGCACAGGTTTCAGTATTTTCTAAACTAAACAATTTAGATGATTTATCATTAATAGATGAATTTAATGGAATATGTGGCTATTCACATGAAGATTTGAAGTCTAACTTTCAAGATTATATTCAAAAATTAGCTAATAAATTTGAATACAGCTATGAGGATGCAATAAACGAGATTAAAGCATTTTATGATGGATATAGCTGGAATGGGAAAGAAAAACTATATAATCCTTATTCTACTTTATTATGTTTTAAACATAGTGAATTTACTACAGAATGGTTTAATACTGGTACACCTACTGTTTTAGCTCAGTACCCCATGAACACTCATAGTATCAAAGCTTTTGCAGAACCAACTATAGTTACAGATGATGAACTTAGAAATTCCACTACAGAAAATATTAGAGATGAAATATTTCTATTTCAAACAGGCTATCTAACAGTAGACACCATAGCTAGAAAAAAAAGAAATAAATTATATCATCTGAAAATTCCAAACTTAGAAGTGAAAAATGCTCTTTTAAAAAATCTTGTTAAGGAATATTCTAAAATTCCAAACCATGACATTATAGAATATGCAGAAAAGCTATTGGAATATGTCATAGAGGAGAACTGTGAAAAAATTATAGAAACACTAGGAGACTATCTTTCACCAATATCAAATGAAATAAGAGGAAAAGATGAAAGATACTACCATGCACTAATATTCATGCTACTTTTCTCTGCAAAAATCCATGTTCATAATGAAGTGCATAGCTACAAAGGAAACGCAGACTTAGTAATCGAAGAAGAAAACCATGTGATAATTATCGAATTCAAACAAGATGATAAAAAATCAATAAAATACATGATTAATGAAGCTATGGAACAAATAGAAGAAAAAGAATATTCAAGACAATATAAAAATAAAAAAATAGTCAAAGGAGCCATAGTATTTAAAAAAGGCGAAATAGGATGTAAACTAATTACCCAGAAAAACCTATGAAAAATTAACATATCTCATAGCTAATTTAGGAGAACTAAAGTTTTTAGCTCTTGAAAATTATTATTTAATTTTCCAATGCTTATATTGAAAAATAGCCATTTATTCAATTTTAATTAAAAAATGAATGGTTTAATGGTAAATCCCAAGTAAACTTAAAATTCGTCATTTTTTTTAAAAAATAATTTTAAATGATAGCTAAAATTAAGAGATTAATATTATAATTTAAGTATTATCCATATAAAAAGGTTCTCGATTGTTGATTCCTTTTAAAAATATTTCTTCAAGTTTCTTTTTTGAAAATCCTTTTCTCAAAGGTCCGACTAAATCAATTAAATTATCATTTCTAAGTAAACAAGGTTTGATTTTACCTTCAGGAGTTATTCTGAGGCGAGTGCAATTTTCACAAAACTTCGTATTGTCCATTGGACGAATTACTTCAATTTCACCATTATCAATGAAATATTTTTTTCTATTTTGCATGAATTTTCGTGTTTTAATTGAAGTAGCTATTCTTTCTAAATCCTTTTCAAGTGGTCCCATATTAAAATGATATTCTTCTGAAAAAGAGTTATCATCACAGTTTTCTGATTTCATAAGTTCAATTAGCTGAAGTATTAAACCATTTTTTTTAGAAAAATTAAACATATCCATAACTTCATTTTCATTAATTCCTTTCATAAGAACCATGTTTATTTTTACAGGGTTTAAACCTACATCAACAGCTTTTAAAATTCCTTCTTTAGCTTCTTTTAAATAATCTTTAGATGTTATTTTTTCATAGGTTTTAGGGTTTAAAGTATCAAAACTTACATTAATCCTATTTAATCCAGCATTAAAAAGTTTTTCTGCATATTTTTTAAGAAAAATTCCATTTGTAGTAATTGAAATATCTTTAAAATCAAGTGATGAAGTTTTTTCAATTATTTCAACAATATCCTTTCTTATAAGAGGTTCCCCACCAGAAAATCGGATTTTTTTAACTCCAATATTTTTAGCTACATTTAAAATCTTATAGATTTCATCTGGTGTCATTTCTTCATTTGAAGGCATCATGCCATCATGATGACAATACAAACAATTAATATTACATCTGTTTGTTATAGACAATCTAAGTGAAATAATTGGACGGTTAAATCTATCTTCAACTTTCTTCATTATCATCACAATTTTCTAAAATCCTGTTAAATAATAAGATTAATAAGAATTTTATTTATTCTTTTTAGTATTTATAATAAGTTCAATTTTTTCAAAACCCTCACTTCTATTAATCCCATATTCTTTTGTTTTTAATGATTTTAGCATTCCAACAACACTATTTTTTATGAAATTATTTACAAAATAATTTAAACCTATAAGTTTTTCATTAATAGAAAGATAAACATCAGTATCATCAGGATTATAACTTATTTCATTATTAACAATAGCTTTTCCAATAGACTCCCCATCAGTATAACCACATTCATTAGTAGTTAATGTGTCCACTATATCATAGCTAGTTTTTTCTATCATATCAACTAAAGAGTTAATTTCTTTTTCATCAATATTCAAAGCATCTACAGTTTTTAAAGTAAATTCATCTTCCAATCCTTTAGAAGTTGATATTTTACAGTATTTATAATTTTTAAAACCTTCAATTACTACAAAATCAGGTTCTTCAATGATTTTTATAAGAAATAATATTCTCTCTAAAGGTAAATCTTTAGCTATATTAAAAAATGTTCTATTTCCAATTCCGACTGTAATTTCAGAGCCAGCTTCTTTATGTTTCCAAGTATCAGTATTTTCTCTATCCATTTCCATTTTATGATGAGAATGTTTAATAGTAGCTACTTTAAAATCTCTTTTTTTAAGCTCTTTAATGATTTTCACAGTTAGTGAAGTTTTTCCAGTATTTTTTTTTCCTACAACCGAAATTATTCTAATGATAGCACTTCCTTATAAAAATTGTATAATGTTACTAAATTGAACTATACTTTCACCATAAAACAACATTAATTACTTGAGTCAACTTACTAATAAATGTTGTTAACTAATACCATATTTTCCTTTAAATTTATTTAAAGGTATTATAAGCTATAAAAAAAAATAGTAGAAAAAAACATCAACAATCTCCCCCCAAAAAGAGAAAA
>WRMT01000259.1 GCA_009777005.1 Methanobrevibacter sp.
TAATTATTATTAATAAAACAATTAATTTAAGTAAAATTTATAAATAATAAAAACTTCGTTTTTAAAATTTGAAAAATCTTTGATTTTTTCAAGTGAAAAATTTTTATAAATATTAAAAATTCCAATATTATTCCTATTAAAAAAATTAATTTTGCAAAACTATATTTTGTAATCTTTTATTGTAATATGTATTTTATATATTTTAAAAGTTTTTAATAAAATTATCTCTTATTCACTATATGTTTCACCAGGATTTAAAATAATAACTTCAATATTTGGAGTCATTTGAGCTATAAAGTTAGAAAAAATAGTTGTGTTTTGTTCTATGACTGGAAATGTATTATAATGCATTGGAATAACTTTTTTTGGAGAAATCCATTTTGCAGCTATTGCTCCTTCAAAAGGACCCATAGTGAATTTATCACCAATTGGAAGTAAAGCTATATCTGGTTTATAAATATTTCCAATGATTGTTTCCATATCACCAAAAAGAGCGGTATCCCCAGCATGAAATATTTTTTCACCATTTTCTAAAGTTAATAAAAAACTAGCTGCACTTCCACCAGAAATGACTTCTTCTGTGAAGTCAATGTCTGCAGAATGTTTAGCATCTAACATAGTGACTTTAATATTTTGAACTTGTACTGATCCTCCAATGTTCATCCCAACAGTTTCAAATCCTTGTTTAGACAAAAATAGAGTAATTTCATGATTTCCAACAAGGGTTGCTCCTGTCCTATTAGCTATTTCCATAGCATCTCCAAAGTGATCAGCATGACCATGAGTTATTAATATAATATCTGCTTCAATTTCCTCTACAGGAATTGTACATGAGGGATTATTACTTATGAAAGGATCAATTAATATTTTAAGCCTTTCATCTGAAATTATTTCAAAAGCAGAGTGTCCGAACCATTTTATTTGCAAATTAAACACCTAAAAATATTATTCTTTTTATTTAATGTTTTGAAATCATAAGATAAAATAATTTATACAAGAATAATGAATATTGAGATAATTGAATAATTAATATTAGATTGATAAATAATTAAATACTAAATTAATTGAATAATAAATAATTAATGATTGAGTGTAGTATAAAAACATGAATAATAGAATAATTAGAAACTGAATACTGGAATAATGAATATTTATAATTTATGTTTTTATAGAGTAAATAATAAACGAATACTTGAATAATTAAATAATTATCTTATCATTAATTTATGTGGGAATATCAAAATCATTAGCTAGTTCCCAAGATTTTTCAAAAGTATCTCTTATTTCTACAATTTCTTTCATTTCATCATAAAGTGCTCCAACTTCAAGTTCTTCTTCTGTCTTATTTTTAGAAATAATTAATGCACTTTTTCCATCCACGATTAAATTAGTGGTATTTACAAAAGGTAAAACTTTTATAAGAACTCCTTTTTCTATAAAAGGCTGAACTAAAGAGATTATGGACTGATCTTTAATATCAAATTCTTGAATTATAATCCTGACATTGAAATCCAGGTCTTTTGAAGAAAGGAATTCATTTACATCCTTAATTGAAGGAGTTTCAATCAGTATTTCTGTTTTTGCATTGCTTATTAGCTGTTCTGACACTTGTTTGGAACTTGCAGCACCATCTGGAGTTAACACGAAACTTTTCATATTATCAAATGAAATTGTATCTTGGGGATTAGCTTCATTATCAACTTTACTACTATTAGAATTTGGGCTTTGTGAATCTGGAGCTTTTATGCATGGAATTTTATTGTTTCCAACATTATGTTCTGGTTCAATAAAATCATCATGAGCTAAAGCTTCAAAAATTTCTTTGGATTTATTAACCTTTGGAATTTTAGAAATATCAGGAACATTGCTTACATCTACTAAGTCAGATTTTTTTATAGGTTTTCTACTGACTTTAACTGGTCTTTCATAATTTGGTGTGAATTCAAACGTTTTACTTGTGTCTTTTACATTAGAATTGGGTTTTTTCAACACTTCATTAGGATTTTTAGTTTTTTGCACTTTTTTAACCTTATTAATTATTTTATTGCCTCCCTTTTTAATTTTATGAGGATGTTTATTAGATTTAACTTTATTTGAATTAGCTTTATTAGATTTAACTTTATTAGAATTAGTTTTTAAAACTTTTTTATCATTAGATAGGGGATTAACTGGCTTATGTCCTTTTGATTTTTTTGCCTTAGACTTATCTAAAAACACAACAAATAAGAAATATAATCCTATAATGAACAAAATTACACCAAATATAATGAAAATTTCTATAAGGTGATAAAAAAAACTTAAATATGAGACAAAAGCACCTAAAACAACTAAAAAAATACCTAAAAATTGTTTTTCAACATTTTTCATTTTATACACCTTATAACTCTATTTTTAAATGTTTTTCTTTTTTTAAGAATAGCTATATAATATATTAATTAGGATAAATTTAACTGATTTAAATAGCTATTCAATAACATCTAATATTATACTATATTATTAACTAACCAAGTTTATAAATATGCTGTTTTAGATGAATATAATCTAATATCATAAAAGTAAAATTATTACATTTTATAAAATAAATAATATTATATAGTTTGAAATTATATTACTTATAGGAGGATTAGTAATATGAATCTGATAAAAAAAATGCAAAGTAATATAAAAAAAGAATTTACAGACTTAAACAAAGAAATACATGGACAAGGTGCGGCAGAATATATTTTATTATTTGGAGGAGTGATAGTAATAGCTATTGCTGCTTTATTAATATATAGACAATATTTTGAAAACACCAATACAGAATTAAATGCAAGTCAAGACATTAATGATGTTAGAAATGCTATGAATTCAACATTATGAGTTTAGGTAAATAAAAAAAGATTAAAAACTATTGTGTCAAAATCTTAAAAAAAATAAAAATAAAAGAAAGAAGAAAATGAAGTATAAAAAAATATTTAATGATAAAAAAGGGCAAGGAAGTGCCGAAATGATTCTTTTAATGGGAGCTATTATAGCTATTGTTCTTGTAGCTGGAGTTTATTTATTTAGCATATCATCAGCTATAAATGATAGTATTAAACAAGTGATTGAATCAGGAAGAAATAGTGTCATAAACAAAATATAGAAAATAGCTACTTTTAAAATAAAATCATGAAAAACTAAAGAAAAAAACACCATAAAAAAATAAAAACATGAAAACTAAAGAAACAGCACCAAAAAAAATAGAAACATGTAAACTAAGATAAAAACATTATTAACCGTTAAAACATGGAAAACTAAAGAAAAAACACGATTTAAAGATACTAACTAAAATAAAAACACTATTAACGTGAAATCATGATATTCTAAGTAGTTTAATCCATTAAATACTATTTTCACTTAATAAATGACCTTTAATATCTATTTCTCCATTTCGAATGCGTGTAGAAGAAATAGGGACACCATCATCTGCAAAAACAAAATCAATAGTTATTACATCAATAGTTTTCATTTTTTTACTTTTACGAATTTTATTGATTTCAATAGCTGTTGGTTCTGTTTCTTTACTTACAACAATAGCATCAAAATCATCTTCATAAATTGTGGTTCCATAAATATCATCAAGACGAGAAATATGAAAATTATTATAATCATTAGCTAAAAAACGGACTAAATTAGACATTCTTTCATTACATGGATCAATGTTTCCTTTTGCCCCTCCAAAAACATCTGAACTTACACCAACAATAACCATTTCTCCAATCTCAAAAGCTTTTTTTAATAGCTTTCTATGACCATAATGGAATCTGTCAAATGTTCCACCAACAGCTACTTTTTTATATTTCTTTTTATCCATTTTTCTGCCTTTTTTTTTAATAAAAAAATTATAAAATTAATAAAATTATAATTAAAATTATAAAAATAAAAATTTAATTACTACAATAATAAAAATACTAACATCTTTTTCTTATTTTTCTTATTTTATTAATATATTATGATTTGACTTAATAAAATTATTAAAACCATGAAACAAATAGAATAATAAAAAAATGAAATATAATAATTTATAGTCATGAAAATAAAGTTTTTAATTAATGATAATTTTTAAAAACAAAAAAATTCAATTATTTTTAAATTTAATTTAATATATTTTCTATTCTTCATTAATAATAAAATTATAATATTTATTTTAAATTAAAAATATTATTAAATATTAATTAGAAATTAAGTGATATTTTAACAAAACATTAACTACAATTTTTCCTCTCATGACTA
>WRMT01000260.1 GCA_009777005.1 Methanobrevibacter sp.
ATATTTTTTTATTCTATATATTTGTGAAAAAAATTGTTATAATTAATAATTTCGTTAATGTCTTTTTCATTTTATTTAGTTGGTTGATATTTTACAGCATTCTCCTTTCATAAGTTAAAATTTTATCCATAGCTACATCAGCATCAAAAATATCTTCCAAGTCATAATATCTCCATTAGCTAAAAAAGCTAATTCCATATTAATATTACGCCCATGTTTATATTTTTTATCTAATTTGCCATTTTTATACCTATTAATTTTTTTATATATTTTTTATTTACATGTTAACCCTCTAACATTTTTTTGGAAAGTTCATTTTTATAACCTCGTAATATCACAAAGTCATATATTTCTTAACTTATAAATATAACGAGGTTATAATTAGAAAAATTTAAATATGAGGGAAAATAAACATTATTTGAATAAGGAGGAGTTTTGTGAGTGAGTATTCTGTTAAATCATTAAAAATTAAACCTGAACAAAATGATAAAATAGAAAAATTCATTAGAAGTTTCAATCAAGAGAATAATCTCAATTTGACTAAGGCTTTTTTAATGAGATATATTATTGATCAATTCCCTGAAAATGATTTAAAACTTTTCAAAGAATATATTACCATTGATCTTTTAAAAAAAAATAAATTTATTAATATTGAATTTAGGATGACTTTTGATCAAGATGAAAAAATTGAAAAAATATTACAAAATTATAAATAAAAAAAAAAATATTCTTTAAATAAATCTTTTTTATTGAGAGTGGCGATTGATGAATTCTTTAAAGATCCTAAAAAAGAAATAATAGTTAATCAATTAATGGAAAGAAAATTGGTTGATATTAATATTAAAATAAAAAAAGTTCATAGTGAAAAAATGAATAATATTTCCCAAGAGTTTCATGATAAATATAATACTTCTATATCTAAGGCAGCTATTATTCGGATGGCTTTAGATAATTTTTTTGAAGATATAGATATGGATGAAATCTTGAGTAAACATAAATTATTATAATTTTTAGCTATTTTTTTTAAAATTCTTACTATAACACTGTGATAATTTCCCACTACAACATTGTTTCTTACAGATCTAGAAAATTTTTTTATGAGACTACCTCCTACATGTTCTTTGTGGAAAAAATTGTCATAATTAATAATTTCGTTAATGTCTTTTTCATTTTATTTAGTTGGTTGATGTTTTACAGCATTCTTCTTTCATAAGTTAAAATCTTATCCATAGCTATATCAGCATCAAAAACATCTTCCAAGTCATAATATCTGCCATTAGCTAAAAAAGCTAATTCCATATTAATATTACGCCCATGTTTATATTTTTTATCAAAATCAATTATTATTGTATAAATTTTATTTTCGCCTAATTCACTTCCAATAGCTAAAACATCATTAATAGGACTACCACCAGTATTTTTTATATAGCTATTTTTTAAACCAACATTAGGCATTCCATCTGAAAGTACAATTAGCATTGGAATAAATTCTCCTTGTTTTTTTTCATTTTTTAGAATATTTAATGCAGTTTCAAGTCCTGCAGCCATTGGAGTGGTTCCACCAACAGTAATTTTTTCAAGTTTATCTAAAAATGAGCTAGGTCTTTTTGTGTTTGGAATAATAATTTCTGACCCTTGTCCTTTAAATCCAATGACAGCTAATTTATCTTTATTTTTGTTAATATTCATTATTATTTTATTTAAAATCCCTCTAATCTTATTAACCTTTCTTTCAGAAATCATAGACCCACTCATATCAATAACTATAGCTATACTTGCCTTTGCTTTATGATTTCTAATTTTTTCTCTTAAATCACTAGCTTGAATATTAACCTTTAAGTCATTAAGTTTAGAATCATTGTATGGTTTTTTTTTAGAATGAAGAGCTGCAGCTCGAAGTGTTGCATCAATAGCTATATCCTTAGAATTTGAACGTGGAAATTTACTTTTAACATATTTTCCTTTTTCACTTTTTGATTCAACTCTAGACCCATACATCTTTTCCTTTTCTCTGCCTTCCATTACAAGCATTTTTTTAATATCTTTTTCAAGAGAATCTGTTTCAAATTCATTTAATTCTTTTTCATGAGTATTTTCTAAATAATTAATTTCTAAATCATTCTCTTGATTATCAGATTCACTTATATCTGATTGTAATTGATTTTCATCCTCATTTTCACCATTATCATCAAAATCATCTGCATTAGATCTTTCTTCTTCTTGCTCATTTTCATCATAATCTTCATCTTCATCAGAGTTTTCATTATGTAAATTACTTATTTCATTATTCGTCTCATTTTCTTCCGTTGAATCTGAATCTAAGTCTGAAATTTGATTTTCCTCTTGGTTGGAGTTATTTTGATTAGATTCGTCTATGTGATCTTCAGACTCTTCTTCTTGTTGATCTTCTTCTAAATCTTGTTCCTCTCCCTCTTCTTCAGACATTTCATTTATAACTTGTTGTAATTGTTGTTGAATTTGTTCTGGAGTATCACATTGAGTTAATTCACCTAAAACCAATGATATTGCTTCTTCTAAATCATTATAATCAACATTCAAATGATTATTGAAAGCAGCTATTGTTTTTGCAGTTTTTAAAATAGAAATATCGCTTCTATGACCTTCACTACCTAAGTTTAATGTTATTCTTGCTATAATTTCTATAAATCCCTCATCAATTTTAACATTATTTAGGATTTTTCTAGCTTCAATAATTCTATTCTGAAGTAGTTTTTGTTCCTTTTTAAATTGTTTGTCAAATAAAATTGAATCCTTTTCATACTCTTCTCGCCTTTTCATTATGAGGATCCTATCCTCTATATCTAAAATACTTTCTACTTCAATTTTTAAACCTATTCTATCAGATAACTGTCCTCTAAGTTCACCTTCCTCTGGATTCATGGTTCCTACTAGTATAAATTTAGAAGGGTGAGAAATAGAAATTCCTTCTCTTTCAACAATGTTAACACCATATGCAGCAGCATCCAACAAAACATCCACAAGATTATCATCAAGAAGATTAATTTCATCAATGTATAATATATTACGGTTGGCTTGAGCTAGAATACCAGGTTCTAAAGCCTTAATACCCTCATGCAAAGCTTTTTCAATATCAAGAGAACCAACAAGTCTATCCTCAGTAGAACCTAAAGGCAGTTCAACAACCTTCATGGGTTTTTTAACAATAGCTACTTTATCAGTAGCTAGCTTATGGTTAAATTCATAAAGTTCAAACTCTTTATAGCTAATTTCATCACAATTAAAGGAACAATTTTCAACTACTTCTATTTCAGGTAGAAGATCAGCTAATGCTCTAACAGCTGTGGTTTTTCCAGTACCACGATCTCCTTTTATTAAAACACCACCAATTAAAGGATTAATTGCATTTAAAATAAGAGCTTTTTTAATCTTTTCCTGACCAACAATAGCTGTAAAAGGAAAAGGATTTTTTTTCATAATCTCACCAAAAATCATTTGTTTTTATGAAATTTAATCAAATTATCAAGGATTAAATTAATTTCATAAGGTTTTACTCAATAAAATATGCAGAACTATTTATTCTTATATTGTTTTTTTGTTTATTTAATTATAATTATGAAAGATTATTACTGAAATTAGCTAAAGAAATTCTTAAAAATTTTTATTTATTCCAGTTTTTAAAGAATTAGATTATAAATTATTAATTAATTATTTAATTATTTAAAGTTTGAAAGTTAAAAAACTTAAGTTGACAGCAATTAAAAATAAGAAAAAAATAAATATTAAATTAATATAATATAAAATATAATGAAAAAAATTTAATGAATAAATAAATATTATTTTCATAAAAAAAAATCAAAGGTGATTCTATGTGTACTGTTGGAGGACCAATGGCAGATGTAAAAATGAAAAAATTGAAAACTAAACGTTATAAATGTTTAGATTGTGGAAATGACTTTAAAGGCTTAGGTAAACGAGTTATATGTCCCTCATGTCAAAGTGACAATGTAGAAGAATTATAAAAAACTTAAAAAATAAAGTATCGCAATAGCTATGGATTAAATAAATTGTAATTTAATTTTTAAATTTTTATAAATTTTTTTTCTAAATAAATGAAAAACAAAATAAAGTTTATTATATAAAATAGAATATTAAAAAATGAATTTATATCTAAAACCTAATTTATTAATTAAAGAATTAAAATAATTCTTTATTTTTTAAAATAAAAAAAGTCAAGATTTTAAAACTTTAGTATAATCTTAAATATTTTATTAT
>WRMT01000261.1 GCA_009777005.1 Methanobrevibacter sp.
GAAAAAATAAAAAAGGGAAAAAAAGAAAAAAATTTTTTTTTAAATTTTTGGCGTGAAATTTTTTTTTTTTTTTTTTTTTTTAGAGGTGTTGAATTTTTAAAAAAGATAAATATGATTAATATGAGTCGGTTATATGTTAGAAAAGATTTTTGGCTCAGAAAATAGGGTTAAAATACTAGAAATTATATTAAAAAATATTGAGACAACTTTTTCTATAATAGAACTATCTAAAAATGTTGAAATTAGCTATGGAACTGTTAGAAGAGAATTAATAAATCTAGAAGAAGCAAATTTAATAACATTTCAAAAAAAAGGTCGTGAAAAAAAATATAGAGTTAATCCTGAACATCCAATTCTAAATAACCTTAAAAAAATTTTTATAAAAACACAAAATAAGGATAAAAGAGATGGATGGTTGAGGTTAAGTGAAATTGAAGCTATTTTAGATGATGAATTAAATAAAAAAGAGGAGGATGAAAACCAATATTTTCACCAACTTGAAGAATGTTTTGAAAAGAAAAATCTTAAAATTCTTCCAGTTGAAATGCAATTAAATAATATTAAAATGGACAATCTAGTTTCATATTTTATTGGAGAAAATTATAATTTTGTGAAACCTTTTACTAATAAGATAAAATCTGCAATGCAGTCAAAAAAAATTTTCATGCCATTAAAAAGCTATATTCCTATGGAAGTTTCAAAAATAACTAATTTAGGAACTATTCTCCATGAAAAAGGATTTTTAAAGAAATATTATTATAAGGGACCTTATAATAAGTTTATTAGTGCAAAAATTAATAGTGATGGCCATATGCAGTATTTTTTATCAGGAATTTGGCTTGAAAATTATGTTAAGATAGTTATTATCCAAGTTATAGAAAGATTAAAACAAAAATTAGGAATAAACATCAAATATCAAATTTTTAATAATATTTTAGTTGTTACAGAAGATGATGAGAAAGTGGAATTGGATATAATTTTTATCATTGAAAATAAGTTTATTTATTGGGTTGAGTGTAGAACTAATGAGTATGAAAATGTTGTTACGAAATATTCGAAATTTGCGAAAAAATATGATTTTGTATCAAAAAGAACTTTCATTGTTTCAGGGAGAATAGACTCTAATGGGGAAAAATTTGTAGAAGAATACTTTAATTTTCAGATTATTTCCGTTGAAAACTTTAAACAATCGATTTATAATCAAATTTTAGATGATATTAAAATGGATTAGTAGATAATATTTAAAAAAATTTTTTATTATTTAAAATTAAAAAAAACCTATGATTTTTCTGTATTTTATTAAAAAGATTATTAAAATGTTTAATATTTAAATTAAAAAAAAATTAATAATTTATTTTAAAAAATTTACTTTTTAATTAGTAATTTTATGTTTTTTTCTATTAAACATTGAGATAATTTAAAGTAGATTATTATTTTTAAAATTTTATTAAAACCAATTTACTATTTCCTATAATTGGAATTATGTTTTTTAAAATTTTTTAAATCAAGTTTTATTTGAAATGGTGGAAGTGTTTAAAATGGAATATTATGAAAAAATCAAAGGAATGCTATTTGGAATAGCTATTGGAGATGCTCTTGGTGTTCCTGTTGAATTTGAATCAAGAAAATATCTTGCTGAAAACCCTGTAAATGACATGATTGGCTTTGGTACTTATCATAAACCACCAGGATCATTTTCTGATGATAGTTCATTAACTTTTACTCTAGTTGAAAGTTTAATAAATGGCTATGACTTAGAGGACATAGCTCAAAACATGGTGAAATGGTTTGATGAAGCTTTTTGGACTGCATATGGAAATGTTTTTGATGTTGGTACAACAACTCGTAACTCAATTTATAATATTAAAAATGGTGTAAATCCAACATTATCTGGGGAAACAAAAGAGTATTCTAATGGTAATGGTTCTTTAATGAGAATAGCTCCTTTAGTGTTTATCTTAATGTTTAAACCAAAGGATGAAAGATTTCAAATTATAAAAGAAGTTTCAGCTATTACACATGGTCATATTAGGTCAGTAATAGCTTGTTTTTATTTTTTAGAATTTATAAGATATTTATTACTCGATGATTTAGAAAAACATGAAATATATCATATATTACAAGAAGAAGTTCCATTATTTTTAAAAAAACATTTTAAAGAAAATGATGAGGATTTAAGTGCTAATTTGTATCAAATTTCATATTTTGATAGATTACTGAAAGAAAACATATATGAATTAGAGGAAAATAGCATAAATAGTGGTGGACATGTTATAGATACAATTGAAGCTAGTATTTGGTGTTTATTAACTACAGTTAATTATTCTGATGCAGTATTAAAAGCTGTTAATTTAGGTGGAGATACTGACACTACATCTGCTGTAACATGAGTTTTATCTGGTTTGTTATATGGTTTTGATGATATTCCTAAAAAATGGCTTGGAAAAATAGCTAAATCTAGTGAAATAGATGATTTAGCTATTAGATTTGCAGATAGTATGGAATGATTTCATTCACATAAGGAAAATTAAAAATTTCAATATTTTAAAAAAATGTAGGTAAGTGATTTAATGATAGATAATAACAATATTTGTCTTATGAGTGATAGCTACAAATTCACACACCACCAATTTTACCCTGAAGATACTGAATATGTTTATTCTTATTTAGAAAGTAGAAATGGTGCTCAATTTAATAGAACTGTGTTTTTTGGATTACAATATATTCTTAAAAAATATCTAGAAGGACAAGTAGTAAGTGAGGATAAAATAGAAATAGCTAAAAATATAATTGATGAGCATATTGGTCCTGGAATTTTTAATGAAGAAGGTTGGTATCACATTTTGGAAAAATGTGATGGTAAACTTCCAGTTGAGATTAAAGCTGTTAAGGAAGGAACTCCAGTAGAGGTTAGCAATGTTTTATTGACAGTGGTTAATACAGATAGGAAATGTTTTTGGCTGACAAATTATCTGGAATCATTGTTACTTCAAGTATGGTACCCTTCAACTGTAGCTACATTAACAAGAGAATCCAAAAAGCTCTTAAATTTTTACCTTGATGTAACTGGAAGTGATAAGTCGAATCTTGATTTCATGTTACATGACTTTGGTTTTAGAGGAGCAAGTTCTTATGAATCTTCACAGTTAGCAGGTGTTGCTCATTTGATTAATTTTTCTGGTACTGATACAGTTCCAGCTCTTTTAATGCCCTTGAATTATTATAATCATGATTTAAATAATAAAAATTACAATGATTTTAAAGACAAAATTTTAGGTAATTTAGCTAATATTACAGGGTATTCTGTTCAAGCAACAGAACATAGTGTTATGACCTCTTTAGGTGAAGATTTAGAAAATAATACTATTAAAACTATTTTAGCTAATGCCAAAAATGGTGTTTTATCTATAGTTATTGATAGCTATAACTATCAAGAATTTATTAATAAGATAGGTAAAATTTTGAGAAACGAAGTTGATACATTTTTAAATAAGGCTGATGGAAACAAAATTGTCCTTCGCCCAGATTCTGGAGATCCTGTTACTACAACTTTAGACTGTTTGAATTTAATAGATAGCTATTTTTCATCATCATTTAATGAAAAAGGTTATAAAGAACTACCTCCAGAAATTGGTGTTCTTTGGGGTGATGGTATTGATTATAAACAGATGAGAGATATTCTATTTGCAATGAAAAACAATAAATGGGCTGCTTCAAATATTGTTTTTGGTATGGGTGGAGGTATTCATTCTTCAGTTAATAGAGATACTCAAAGGAAGGCTTTTAAATCTTCTGCTCAATATAGGAGTGGAAAATGGTATGATATTTATAAAAAACCATTAGATGTCACAAAAACTTCTAAAAAAGGAAAATTTTCTCTTATAAAAGAAAATGGATCTTTTCTTACCATTCCTCTTAATAAATTAGGAGATAAAAAAGATTATCTGGAAACGGTTTTTAAAAATGGAGAAATAAAAAGATTCATGGATTTTGAAGAAATTAGGGGATTAGCTAAGTTGAAAGAAAATTAGTTTTTTTCTTCTTTTTGAGATAATTGAAATTAAAAATTTTAAAAAACTTTTTTTTTTTTTTTTTTTTTTTAACAGGCTGGGAAATATTTTTTTTTTTTTTATTTTT
>WRMT01000262.1 GCA_009777005.1 Methanobrevibacter sp.
ATTAAAATAAATTATTTATTGAATTAAATTATTTATAATAATAAAAATTATAATTATTTACTAAATTATATAATATATTTGAATTTTTTTTACTAAACTCATGATAAAATCATAACAAAAATAAAAAAATCTAAAAAAATCAGTCTTCAACCAACCTATAAGTAACAAAAGTACCAGCAGTAGGACTCCTTCTAGTAATCTCTAAAACATCACCTTTTTTAGCATCAATAGCTTTAACGACAGGATCATCATTTTTGATTTTAGGTAGTTGTTCTTGTTCAAAATCTAAGTCTTTAAAAACTTTTTCTACTTCAGATTCAGACAAAATAACATGAGTAGGAACGAGCTCATGCTCCAAAATATCCTTTTTCACAAAATTCCTCCAGCTAAAAAAATATTAAATGAAAATTAGAACGGGCCCGACGGGAATTGAACCCGCGGCCGCTTGGTTAAAAGCCAAGCGCTCTGCCAGACTGAGCTACGGGCCCTAAAATACAAACACATTATGAATTGGAAAATTGTCTTAATAACTTGAAATCATCAAATCAATTTAAAGTAACTAAATAGAAAACTATTAACAAATCAATAGTAATTTAAATATACAAAGCAAATTAAAGCAATTTAAATAAGCAAACAGAATTTTAAATAGTTAACTATTATCAAATCTAAGTTAAATATAAATTGAACGCCCTGGCCGGGATTTGAACCCGAGTCGCGGGCTCGACAGGCCCGCATGATAGCCCCTACACCACCAGGGCACATACAATATATATAAATAACAAACAATAATTGAAAACAGAATGAGTATTGTTATTATAAAATCTAAGATGAGTATTATAATACATTCTTCAGTATAATTGACTCATTAATGAATTTAGATATCATCATTTATAAATGTTTCTATCAAAAGTCTTAAGTCAATATATAGTTATGGATTTTTATCATTATTAACATTCATATAAATTTGGAGGAATGTTGTTAAACTAAATAATATCATTTATACTATATAAATCTTGTGTAAATAGGAACTATCTAAATAAAACAGATTATTCCTATATTTAAATATATTAATAAGAAGTCCCGCCTGCCGGACTTGAACCAGCAACATTTGGATCTACAGTCCAACGCTCTGCCAAATTGAGCTAAGGCGGGAATAATTAAATGGGACCACCCGGATTCGAACCGGAGTCTCAGGCTCCCAAAGCCCAAAGGATCGACCAAGCTACCCTATGGTCCCTTATGAACAACTTATTTCATATATTACTATTATACTAGTAAATTTACCCACATGAATATATAACTCTAATTAACTAAGTCAATATGAAGATATATTTATTCTAGTCATATATAAACTTAAGTTAATTTTAAGTAATCAACCTTAACATAATTTTATATTATTTAATAAAATTTTATTTCATTTGATTATTATTTAATTTAATAAAATTTTTTATTATTCTTAATTCTACCTTATTTAAATTTAATAAAACATTTAATAAAGGCATATTTTATTTTTAATTGAGTTTAAAACAGATTTTTGACACTCTTAGAGCCCCGGACGGGAATTGAACCCGCGACCACGAGATTACAAGTCTCGCGCTCCACCAGACTGAGCTACCGAGGCATTTCAACATCTCATACTCAACATCATTCTTTTAGTAAATATTAGCTTAAATACTTTACGGAAGTTGAAAACTTTATTATCAAAAATGACATAATGTACATGGATTAAGTATTACACTTTCAAACAACAATTACAAATATTTTGTGTAATTACTATATAAATCTATCCTTTTTTAAATTATGAAAAAAAAATTATGAGTCTAAGGAAGAAAACACATTTTCTTTTTTTGGAGGATAAAACAAGTAAGTGATAGAATATACTATTCTCCCTTGGACTCACTAATATTAATTAACTATTTATACTTAATAATATTTCTGGAAGAGAGCATTTGAAAAATAAAATTAGAAAATATATTATATTCTCAATAATAATTATTATGTCTTTATTTTTAATAAAAAACAATTATAACTCTTAAACATTGAATAGTTCGAAAATCCCAATTTTTTCCAAATTCATAACTCATTTATTAATTATAATCATGAAAACTTCTGTTTTTATGTTGAATAATGAAAAATAATCACTGAATAATGAAAAATATATACAAAATAAAAATATAATAAAAAATATGTGCAAAAAATCAACACAATAAAATTTATATACTAGTAAATTAATATAATGAAATGTGAATATTTTTTTTATTAAAAAAATTTATGTAAACCCCATATATGAATAAAAAATATTTACAAAAAATGATGAAAAAAGTCTCAATTCTAACCCCCAAAAAAATTATTCCCTTTAAAACACCAAATCCTCGTTTAATTGAGACTTACTTTCATTAAATACTTATTAATACTTTTTTTTATCAATAATACATAACCATTAAAAATATCATCTTATATTGTTCTATTTCTATTTTGGCTTATGTCCTAATCATTAAACACTTGTTTCAAAATCATACCACATTAGATAATATGTAGACAATTTTATTTTACTTTATAGCTGTTAATTTTATTTTACTTTATGGTTGCTAATTTTATTTTACTTCATAGCTGCTAACTATTGTTTTACTTGATGGTAGGTTTTTTCTCTCTTCATTGAAAAATAAATGATTATTACTATTTTTTTAATAAAATAAAGACAAATAATATTTCTTAAAAAGAATGAAAAAACTTATTAATAGTAATTAGATATATATTATAATGATTAATCATGATAATAACTATTATAAAATTATGAAATTGATTTTAAATATTACCCTTCTTGAGGAATAAAATGTTTGAAAAATCTGAAAATATGCCAAATAAAATTATACATGCTGTTGAAAATGTTAAATCTGAAGCACCTCTTGTAAATTGCATGACAAATACAGTTACAATTAATGACTGTGCTAATGCAATATTAGCTATTGGAGGATCTCCAGCAATGGGTGAAGATGCAGAAGATGTTTGTGATATTGTAAAAATAGCTAATTCCCTTGTAGTTAATATGGGCAAATTAAATGAAGAGAGAAAAAAAGCTATGTTTAAAGCTTGTAATTGTGCAAGAGAATTTAACAAACCAATAATTATAGACCCTGTTGGTGTTGGAATTGTAAAGCTCAGAGATGAAATAGCTATTGAACTAATCGAAACCTATGACATAACAGCTATTCGAGGAAATATGTCTGAAATAAAAGCAATAGCTAATCTTTTAAAAATAGATGAAATGAAAAATGTAACAAGTAATTTTGCAAAAGGAGTAGATGTTTCAGAAAAAGATATTGTTTCTGAAGAAAACTTAGATGAAAATTGCAGAATCGTCCAAGGATTAGCTAAACAAATCAATGGAGTAATAATATCCAGTGGTCCTATAGACATTATATCTAATGGAAAAGAAACATATATAAGTAAAAATGGAGACCCTATGATGGCTAAAATTACCGGAAGTGGATGTATGCTAAGTTCCCTTGTTGGAACATTTTCTGGAGTTAATGATCCATTTATAGCAGGAATAGCTGCAACAACAATAATGGGAATAGCTGGTGAAAATGCAGGAAAATTTGTTAAAGCCAATCAAATGGGAACTGGTACATTTAGAACTAGATTAATAGATTATTTATCTCTTTTAAATGAAGAAAACATTTCAAATGAAACAAAATTATATAAAATAAATATTTAATTTTATAAATATATTTTATGAAGATAACTACTAAGTATTTGATATCATAATCGAATATTTAATTTTAAGAATTATTAAGAAGTAATTTTTTAAAAAACTTCATTTATAGTCCTGAAGGGAAAAATTATAATTAATATTTTGTTAAAATATCATTTTATTTCTAATAAAAGTTTTAATTTAAAAATAAATATTAATAATGTGATTATAAAAAAAAATATAGAATATTCTAAATTAAATTAAAAAATAAAGGAATATAAAAATTTTATTATAAAAAAATATAGAATATTTTAAATTATAGTACGAAACTTAATTTTTGGCACTAAATTTTCTCGTTATTTATATATAAATTGATAATTCTTGTGCCAAAAATTTGGTGTGCGACTATAAATTAAAAAATAAAGGAATATAAA
>WRMT01000263.1 GCA_009777005.1 Methanobrevibacter sp.
TATTTTATATTTTCATGTAGTTACTCATATTTTTTATTATTTTTTATTTTTATTATAAAACTTATTATATTTCTCTTTTAATATATGGCATATAAATTAAACTAATAATATAATACATATAATTAATAATGCAAATTTAGTTAATTATCGTTTTTTTGTAAACCTGTGAAATTTTTTAGAAGGCATGTTAATTCAATTCTGTTCTTATTAGCTCTTAACAATAGTTATGTTACTGTTTTATTTGACTTAAGATGTTTTTTAAGTTAATTTATGTAAAAATTGTGATTATCAAACAATTATTATTTTAATCTAAAACTTTGAAAAGACTAGCTAAAAAGTTATTTAGATTTAAAACAAGCTGTTTTTGAAAAATAAATTATATAAAATACATTAATAATATAAAAAACAATATTTCCATGAGCTAGGTTATATATTGAATGTTCGTTTTAAGATAAATTTATATGTAATAACCTATATCTATTTGTATTAATATTTACCAAATAATTTATATATAATTTTTATTTCACTGTAAACTTAAACTATATACTCCTACGTGATATTTGGGTGTTATATCATGAAAAAGAACAATAAACAAATAATAACTGAAGTTGCATTTTTATTGTCATTAAAAAACGGTTTTAATAATGTATCCATAAAAGAAATTCAAAAAGCATCAGGGTTCTCTGCTGGCTCAATATACTATCATTTCAAAGATAAAAATGAAATTTTATTGCATATGATAAATGTGTATCTTATAGAAAACTTTCATGAATATAGAGATGCTATAAAAAATTCTAATGATCCTTTCACAAAAAAAATGGAGAGCATTTTCTATCATTTAATTGGTTTTAATAAAAAAGAATTTAATTCTTCCCATAGTTTAACTATGAATAAATTTAATTACAGAGAATATTATGGGTTGTTTTCAAGTATTTTCCACCAACATCCTGAAACAAGACCTTTATTTTATAAATTACATGTTGATTCATACAATTTTTACCAAGAATTAGTTGAAGAAGCTTTAGAAAACAATGAAATAAAAGAAAATATTGATGTTAGGTCATTAACGATATTTATTCATACAGTTTTAAAAGGATATGTAGATTTATGTGTTTTTAACCCTGATTTATCAATAAAAGAAATTATGGAAGTTAATTTAAAAGTGATTGAAGAAATTACCAAAAAATAATTGACTTATTTAAAACTTACAGAATTATATATAATCATCTCATTCATCCTGAGTAATTATTTCTTAAAATACTAAATAAATCTAGTATTTTTCTATAATTCATGCATATAAATGTTATTATGTT
This sequence comes from Methanobrevibacter sp., assembly GCA_009777005.1. GTDB lineage: Archaea > Methanobacteriota > Methanobacteria > Methanobacteriales > Methanobacteriaceae > Methanorudis. The sequence continues at coordinate 1,314 of WRMT01000263.1, forward strand.
TAACAACCGTTTATAGCTGTATTATATTCTTAAATATTATTCTTAAAATTATTATATTCTTAAATATTATTCTTAAAATATTATATTCTTAAATATTATTTTCCAAGCATTTTTATTATTATATAATGATTTTTCTGATTTTAAGTATTATAACACTGTTTCTGTTTTATGTGAATATAACTCTTTTTTTCTAAAAAAATAATAAATAAATTAATAGATTCTATATAGAGCTTGTTGCACAATTTTATTTTGATTAACAAAATTTAAAAATTTTAATTTATACTTTAATAAAAAGGAATATATTCGATTTTTTTTTTAAAAATTTTAAATTTTTATTTGTATTATACTATGAACAAAAATAATGTACATCCTTCTCATATAGCAACAAAGCTATGAATGAAATTTTGAGTGAATGGAAAATAATTAATATTTTTATATGATGAACAATTTTTTATATGATGAAGAATAATATTTTTATATTATATTTTTTTTATTATTCTAAGGTGTAAAAATTAAATGATTTTTTTTAAAAAAGAGAATATTTTTAACTTTAAAAATAGAATTTTTTTTTAAATCATTCAAATCTTAATTATTATAGAATTAATATAAAATTTTTATTTATATAACAATTTTTAGATTTAAATAATTAAATTTAAAGATATTAAGTTTTATGTGATAGTTTTTAGATTTTAAATAATAAATTATAAAATTTTAGATATAAAGCTTATATTTTGGTTTTTAGATTATTAAATTTAAAGATATAAAGCTTATATTTTGGTTTTTAGTTTATTAAATTTAAAGATATAAAGCTTATATTTTGGTTTTTAGTTTATTAAATTTAAAGATATAAAGCTTATATTTTGGTTTTTAGATTATTAAATTTAAAGATATAAAAGTTTATATTATGGTTTTCAGATTATTAAATTTATAAATTCAATGATTTGAAGTTTTATATGATATTTTATTAAAAAATTAAATTTATTAAAATAAATATTTTGTTTAGGTGAATGATTATGGCACAATTTGATGGTAGTCAACCAATTTTTATCTTACCTGAAGGCACTGATAGATTTTTAGGAAGAGATGCTCAAAGAATGAATATAATAGCTGGAAAAATATTAGCTGAAACTATAAGAACTACTCTTGGTCCAAAAGGTATGGATAAGATGTTAGTTGATAGTATGGGTGATGTGGTTATTACAAACGATGGTGTAACTATACTTAGAGAAATGGATATAGCTCACCCAGCAGCTAAAATGCTTGTAGAAATAGCTAAAAATCAAGAAACTGTTGTTGGAGATGGAACCACAACTGCAGTTATCATTGCTGGAGAATTATTGAAAAAAGCTGAAGAATTATTAGAGGATGGAATTCATCCAACAACCATTATCCTTGGTTACAGAAATGCAGTAGCTAAAATTCATGAAATTTTAGATGATATCTCTTTAGATGCAAAAGATGAAGATACTTTAATGAAAGTAGCTATGACAGCTATGACTGGTAAAGGCTCAGAAAAAGCTAAAGAACCATTAGCTAAAATCATTGTAGATGCTGTTATGAAAGTTCAAGAAGAAGGAAAAGTTGATAAAAAAAGAATCAACATTCAAAGAGTATCTGGTTCTTCTGTTGATGAATCTGAAATCATCGATGGTGTTCTTGTTGATAAAGGTAGAGCTGATCCTAACATGCCTAAAAAGATTGAGAATGCTAAGGTAGCTTTATTAAAATATCCTTTAGAAATTAAAGATTTAGAAACTGATGCAAAAATCAATTTAACTAATCCTGCTCAAATGCAAGCTTTCCTTGATAATGAAGAGCAAATGATTCAAGAAATGATTGATAAGATTGTGGATTCTGGAGCTAATGTTTTATTCTGTCAAAAAGGGATTGATGATTTAGCTATGCATTACTTGTCACGTGCTGGAATTTTAGCTGTTAAAAGAACTAAGAAATCTGATATGAATAGGCTTAAAAAAGCTACTGGAGCTAATTTAGTTACTAATATTGATGATTTGTCTTCTGATGATTTAGGTGAAGCTGGAATAGTTTATGAAAAGAAAGTTTTCGATCAATTAATGATTTTCGTTGAACAATGTAAGGATCCTAAAGCTGTTTCTATAATCTTAAGAGGAAGTACAAGATATATTACCTCAGAAATTGAAAGAGCTATGGAAGATGCAATGGGTGTTGTTGCAGCTACTTTAGAAGATGGAAAAGTATTAATTGGTGGAGGAGCACCTGAAATAGAAATAGCTAAACAACTTAAAGAATATGCAGAAACTATTAGTGGAAGAGAACAATTATCTGTAACTGCGTTTGCTGAAAGCTTAGAAATTGTTCCAAAAACCTTAGCAGAAAATGCTGGTCTAGATAGTATCGATGTTTTAGTTGATCTTAGAGCATCTCACGAGAAGTCTTCTTCAATGGGATTAGATGTTTTTGAAGGAAAAGTTGTGGATATGGGACTTAAAGGTGTTATTGAACCTCAAAGAGTTAAAAAACATGCTATTCTTTCTGCTCAAGAAGCTACTGAAATGATTCTCCGTATTGATGATATGATTGCAGCTAGTGGTGCCCTGCAAGCTGTTGACAAAGATGATTCTTTTGATGATAGTGGAATGCCTCCAGCAGCTATGGGAGGAATGGGTGGAATGCCTCCAATGATGTAATTTCACATTTTTTTTTTTTTTTTTTTTTTTTTTTTTGAAAAAAATCTTTTTTTTTTTTTTTTTTTTTTTCCAGAAAAAAACCCTTTTTCAAAAAAACCCCCGGGGGGGGGCCCCCCCCCCCCCCCCCCGCCAC
>WRMT01000264.1 GCA_009777005.1 Methanobrevibacter sp.
TCTTTTTTATTAGGCATTTTGCCTTTTAAAAGTAAATAAGTCATTTCAGAAAAAGTAATATTGTCTATTAAATCTTCTTGAGAATAACCTAGCGTAGTAATTTTATTTGGTTCAATTTTTGTAATAGAAGTTTTCAATTTAGGTTCATTGATTTCAAGAATTTTTTTCAATGGTTTATTTCCAATTGCCATTATAAAACCTCCATATGATAAAAAAATGTCAAATCAGGTTTAAACCTTCTATAATTTAATTAAATTAATTCAATATTAATCTGATGAATTAATATTAATTTACTTATCAAAGTATCTGATTTTATGAAAAAATGAAGAAAATACAGGACTACGTCAAAACTTGGTGCTATATAAGATTTCAGTGAATCTGAAAAAGTTTAATAGTTTTGAAAATATGAATATATACTTTTTATTTTCAAAATAGAGCAGGAATAATTATTTATATACTATTATTAACGCAAAAATTATTAATACAACACTTTTCCAACACCATAATTTTGACTGCTCATTATATGATTATTTATATGTTTTGAGTTATTTAAGTATAATCGAATTAAAAAGTGGATATTGAAGCATTAAATTGATTATTATATGTTTTAAAGTAGAAATGTACTGATTACCTAAAAGTAGAAGGAATTTTAATTTAATTTTCAGGAATATTCGATAATATCAGGAATTTTAATTTAAAAGATTTTTATAAGATAATTTTTAGCTAATTTGAACTTATATGATTCTTTTTTATTTTAAAATAATTTTATTTTCTAATAAATTAAAAAAATCTTTAATTCTTCGTTATTTGAAAATTAATTTTTTAATTTTTAAAATTTTCACTTTAAAACACGGCACAGATTGTATTTTTATAAAATCTCCATGAATAAACTCTTAACATGAAAAACAACATACATAATGCCTTCAATTTTTTCCAAAAATAGACACCCTGATATTTATACTAGACTGAGTTTAGTATCTAATGATTAATAAAGATTTATGTTATTGAGAGTGTTCTACAATGCTGTCAACTTAACCCAGTTTAAATATTTTTGTTCAGTTAATCCTGTTAAACTATTAAAATGTTTAGAAATTATTAAATTTACAAGTTTATTGTTTAGATTTTCGTGAAAAAATTGTGGGCTTTTTTCTTAAGTTGACAGCATTGGTTATATACCATAAATTAATGAAGAAAAACTTTTAATTTAAGGAAATTCTTTTTGTAATTTTTAGTAATAATTTGACAATCGATTTTCCCATTTTTTTTATTTAAAGCATGTAGATTAGTTATCCTAATAAAAATAAATTAACTCTTTATTAATTGATTTAATAGTATCATATTTAGTTTGTCTGATTTTTTCTTTAATAATATTGATAAATTTCTTTTGATTGTTGGTTAAAATCATATCTTCCATATTTAGACTAGCAAATTAACAATCATTAGCTGTTATATTTTATTAAATTATTTGAAAAAGTTAATAATAAAAACACTAATAAAGTTAATTTGAATGAAAATTTCATTTATTAAAAATACTTAGTATTCCATATAAAAATGTTAAAGATGTTTTTACTCTATTTTGAATGAATTTTATCCTTAAATAATCCATGAGTAAAACTTTAACAATTATTAATAGCTGATAAGTTTTTAAAAATAATATTAAATATTATCCTATATATTTTCAATTTCTTCTAGTGAAATATCAGTACGTTTAGCTATTTCTTCATTATCACATTCTAATTTTTTTAAATCAGAAATTAGTTTTAATTTAAAGTTATAATCAGTAGTAGTTTGTAATCTACCTAATTTATAACCAATTTTAAAGTGATTTACCTCATTTATCCTATCAAAAACTTCATCAACCATTAAAAGGTCAAGTTGTAAATAAATTTTATATGCCTCTTTGTCTAAGCAAGCATCAATAATATTGTTTACTCTTTTTCTAATATTAGGATTGTCATTTTTAAGTTTTATAGAGTCAAAAACTTCTCTCATTATTTTATGATAGTTAAACTTTCCAAACTCTTCTTCAACAAGCTTTTTTAAGTGTTCATCATCATCCATAATTATCACCAACTTACATTTTTTAACTATTTTAATAATTTCTTTATATCATTATATAATCAATAGCTAGGAAAAATATGCAAAATATAGGATTTAAAAGTGAAAAAATATAAAAAAAGAAAAAATTATAGCTAAAATCATTTAGGTCTTCTTAGCTATTCTTCTTTTGTAGATACAGTAATTCAGGATAAATTTTTTTACTCATTTTTTTACGTAAATGAGGATATTTTTCTGCAAAATCTTTCATTAAATCTTTTATTTCTTTATTTGGATTGAAAATTTCCTCTGCAATCTGTTTAACATTTCTTGTAGGTTCTTTAGATAATATTTCTTTATCCAGTACTTCTGTTATTTTAGCTATTGTTTCATTATTAGATAGAACCTTTTCACTCCAATCTTCCTCCATATACTTTAAAACCTTATTTAAGACTATATTTTTATCCATCTTATAATCAATTTTTAGATAAGTTGAATTTTCATACTCATCTAATACTTTAGCTAATTCCTTTTTAGCAGAATATACTATCCCTCCACCTTGAAACCTATGTAATTCTTCAATTGAAGGAGGTTTACATTTTTTCATTATATACTTGCCATCTTCATCTGTGCCGGAAATCATAATCCCTTCAATTAAATCTCTATTTTTTGGATTATTTTGATTTATTTCCTCTAATAGTTTAGCTAATATTTTTGAATTAGTGTATAGTGAACTTGCCTCCTCATACACTGAATTTATTTCCTCTATGAAATTCAATTCTGTTTTATATGGAAATTTATCATAAAACTTATCTGTAGCTATTAAAACATCATTTTTCTTTTGAAAAAGAGCATCAGGTCTTTTAAATCCAAAAATTTTGCTGATTTTGTTTAATTCTGGATTGTCTAAAAAGATATTGTTTTTATCAAACCCACAAAGGAGACTTAACTTTGACTGGAAATCATGTTTTATATGATGAAAATGTGGGGAATTCTTATAACCATATAATTCAAAGAAAAGGGATCCTTTATTTTCATATAAATATTGTTTAATATTTTCTAATTCTTGATTATGATTCTCTTTTAAAATTTTAGTTAATTTGTGATTTAGCTGTGGTAACATTCTTGTTTTAAGTATAATATCGATAAGTTCACCGTCTTTTTCTAGTGTGCAAAAGCCAATATTAGATCCATCCACTTTTTCTCGAAATTCTATGTTTGTTAATTGTTTTAAATCAGGTTCTGTATAATGTATTTTAGGCATACCCCTTATAACTTGAAAAAAGTCTTCACCATCTAATTCATATATAGCTAAAGTTCCCATATATTCATTTGCTTGTTTAGAAATATAACCTCTTATTTTATATCCCTTGGGAGTTGTTGCAGAGAATTTTTGAACTTCTTCAGAATGTAAAAGATCCATGTTCTCTCGTTTTTCCCTATATTCCTCAAATGACATTTTTGGCTTGTTTTTCTTATAATCATCCCTTATTTGAGAAATTTCAATCATTGTTAGCTCCTTTTTGATAATTTTTTTCCTTTTATTCAATTAAAGTCTCATTAATCTTATTGATTAAATATATTCTGGGTATTATTCTGAAATATTCATCGGATATTTTTTTAGATATTTTTTTGAATATTATTCTTAGATATTGGGGAAAAAATATTTTAAAAATAATATGTGAAAAATTATTAAAAAAATCAATGTAATCTTAAAATTCCTTTAACTTTGTCAAAATTTCTATCAAATGAAGCTATTTCTGTAATGTTTTGTTCTTCCATTATATGAAGAGATAAACAATCTGAAAATGATAAAAAATCTCCATATTTCAAATAAATTTTCATCGAAGCATATGATCTATTTTTATTATCATAGATTACATTATAATTTTTAATTAAATGATTGTAGCTAATGTTTCCTGCCTTAGCTCCACATAAATTTCCAATAATAGTTACAGTTTCTGAAATTACTAAGTTAGAAATCACTTTTTTTCTATTTTTAATTAATCCTGCAAGTCTTAATGATTTTTCATGCCACCTGTCATTTTCATTGAAGTAGG
>WRMT01000265.1 GCA_009777005.1 Methanobrevibacter sp.
AATATAAAGAAGATTGGAATAAAGGAAATAAAATAAAAAAAAAAAAAAAAAAAAAATTATAACATCTTGTCAGGATTCTTTTCACGACGTTCACGAATTATTGAACTAAATTTCACTTTATCCTGAAATTTATTCTTTTCAACTTTTATACTAATTATATTGCCATTTTTATCAAAAATAGTTACTTTCATGAAATCAGCAGTAAGTTTACCTCTATCATTAAGGGGGTTATAAAAGTTAGATGGATTTAAATTAGGATCATCAATTTCTCCATATTCTATGAGTTTTTTACTTCCATCTGGTGAAAAAATAGTTTCTTCTGGAACATTTTCTTTTACAATTATCATCACGAAAAACTTCCCATAATTATATAATATATATTAATCTTTATAATACTTTCAATATAACTTGCTTTATTAGGGAACTAATTTATAAAATCTTGTCTAGTATTTTTATTTACATATAGCCTTATACTTTCAACAAAATCTTCTGAAAGAGGAATTTATTTATCCCTACTATGATATGCAAACGGCAATGAATATGATTTTCTCTCACGATACCTTTCGCTTACAATAACTAATCTTAGATTTACCTGAAAGAATTACTTTTTTCATTTTGATTATCAAAATAAAATTATGCTACAACCTCTTATTCTCCCTTTTTTAGAATTTTGAAAAATTTTAGAATAAAAAGACCAACAAACCCTTTATGAAGATTATTGGATTAATATTTATAAAAAAATAAAAAAGTAGATTAAATAATAATATCATACCTACCTTTAACCTGCTTAATTTTTTCTTTAATAATGTCCCATTTTCATAATACCCAATAATTAACTGAATAGAATCCAAGGTACAGGGTTCTATAATGGAAACTTTAAGATTATATTTTTTTTGAATAAAGTTCACGACATTGATTTAAAAATGATGATTATTTTAAACTTGTTTAAAATCCTTTAAATCATATTTTATTAAATAAAATTTGATAAATTAATCAAGATTGACATTTTCAAATTTTGTCGAATACTATAATCTTAATTTTTCACTAATTTTTTTAAAAGAGCTTTCAAATTTTTCTTCATTATGGCTAGATAGTTTATGTATAATAATTTCATTATTCCTGAAATCTGAAAATGAATCTCTAACTTTGCTACTGGTTATTTTTCTTCCATGATACACATGACTCAATAAGTATATTTTAGAATAATAGAAATATAGTTTAGTTATTTGTTGTGATAGTGAAATAAACCATTCAGAGTCAATATAATTTATACTTTTAAACAGAGTAGATAATTGATTAACAATTTCCTTATCTGTCAACATCATATCATAATAATGAATGATAAAATTAGCGAAATCTGTAATCAACAAATCATTATGATAAAAATCTTCGGATTTCATTGACATTTCTAAAAATTCTTCATATTTCTTAAAAACAATAGAAACAAAAAATTTAGTTTTCTCTTCATCAGCATTATCACCAAATTGATTCAAAAGAGTAGTTTTATAATTTATAGATAAATAAGACTTACTCATTTCAAAACATTCATTGAAAATTTCCTCAATTTTAGGATTAGGCAATGATGCGAGGAAATTACCTAATGCTCGATTGAATAAATTACTCTTATTAAATTGAGTTTTATTAAAATATTTAATCAAATCTTTAAAAAAAGTATAATCTTTTTCATGAACTCTTTCAAGACTGTTTATAATAGCATTAAAACTTTCTTCAGGAAGTCTATCTTTTTCTATATTTAATATTCGCCGAATCAATTCAACATTTAGCCATTTATTTTTTAGATTACTATCTGCTACTTTAATAAGTTCGTTTTCATCTAAGTTTTGTAAAAATAAATAGATTAAAAAAATATCATCTATTTTTGATAAAGTATTTAAAAAAATATCAAAATTACAATTTTTCATGAAACTTAATAGGTAATCTATAGAATAATTATAGTAACCTACTCCCCTCTCAATAGAACTAAATTCAGTATAAAATAGGTTAATATTATCATGGGTAAATGCTTTTTTAATAAGTTCAACAGTTTTCTTATCTGAATCAGAGGAATTAATAGAAACATCAATTCCTACTTTAAGATTTTTCTGAAAAAAATTAGATAAACTGTCAAAAATAGGCAAACAATCTTTTTTAGATACTTTTTCATTTTTTAATAATTCTATTACATTAATCTCTCGTCTTTTTGTTAGTAAAAAGATTATTAGTAATTTTAAATTATTATCTTTAATAGCTCTATTTAAATAAGGAGTAGTAGTAGCAATTATCCTACTAATTTGATGAACTTTCTCATCTTCAGATTTATCTTTTGATTTAAGTATATCAAATTTTTCACTTATAATTCTTGCAACATCCCCAAATACATCGTCAGATTCCCAAAAATCTTTTGATAATAATGTCTTTAATGAAAATGAATCTTCTAATTTAGATAATAACTTCTTTAAATCATCTTCTTCTTTTGAAAAATTACTTAATTTAATTGATTCTGAAATTATTTTGGATATTTCCATATTAAGCACTCCTCTTTATTTAGCACACTCCAAAGATTATTGAATGCATCAATGATGGGTTGCGGATATGAAACTTTTTGTAATATATAATAATTTGGATTTTCATTACAATAACTATTAATTGAAGTCCCTAAAGAATACACTTTAGGTTTTTCAAGCCTTTTTATATTACCTGGGAAAATTAGAAATCTATCATGAAAAGGACGACCAAAACCATTACGAGCCCTAAACTCCAAATTTAAACCTTTTTTATTACTTTCCAAAATATTATCAAAAAAATCTTTATATTCTTGAATTTTATCACGATTAGGACTACCTAGTGCCCTTAATTCAACACCAAAATGTTCTGAATAAAACAATGTATTTAATATATCTACTGGGGATAAAAATGGATCCCACAAATAAACCCCATTTTCATCATTTCCTTTAATCAACCTTTGTAAATCCGTTATACTCTTATTTCCAAAATATTCTTTAAAATCTAACGTTGTCTCTAATTTTTCTTTTTCAATATCTCCTTTTTTATGAGAAATATGTTCATAATATCTTTTTTTAGAGTTTGTATTTTTTTTGTTAGATAGAACAGAATGTTCACCAACTTGTTTTAAATCAATTTTTACATCAACATCATCAATTTTAAACATTCTTTGTTCTGGATGACCTACATTCAAAGAAAAATTCACATGAATTTCTTCCAACCATCCATCATTAATTGTTAAAAGTAGGTTATGCTTTTTTCTCGAAAATTTAGCAGTTTGAACAGTTCCTTCCTGAAAATTATCGACCATTATTTTTTGATTATGTTCCCCATTATATTCTTCAATTACATGGTTCATATAATTATCATCTAATTTAGATTCAATTTGAAAGATACAATTGGGTTTGGATTGTACTTTTGAATTCCAAAAAAAATCAAAATCTATACCATTACTTGTTGATAGTGCTTCACTTTTAATTTCAAGTAGTGTCACAGGAAATTGAAAAATAAAATTTCCAATTCTATCAGAAACCGTAGATAAGTTAATAGGAATATGTTCTTTTATTTTTTCAAATAAACCCAGCTTAATTTCTTCTTTGGTCATGAAAAAATCAAAATGAATTTTATCTTCATCAAATAATTCTAAAATATAAGAACCTGAATGAAAATTATTTTTTAAAACCACATTTATACGAGAATTATTTGAAGGTATGAATTGCTTTGGGATAAATTTTAAACTAGAATATGCCAAGTTTTCAGAAGAATTATTTGAAAACCATTTGTTTTCATCTTTTAAACTATTAAATTTTTGTTTGATCTCTTCAAGGGATAAAAAATATCTTTTTATTCCAAACTTATAATTTTTATCAATTTTAATCAGATTATTCGTGAGATACTTATCTCCATTTTCAATGTAAGGAGTTTCTTCAAAAACGCAAAGTGTATAAAGATTAAAATTTTTCGACACTGTAAATTCACTGGGGTAAAATGTGCCAGTCGCCTCTGTTTTGTAATGTTCTCTTATTAGGAAGATAATTTTTAACAGTGCAAGCTAATCTACGGAGTAAACTTATTGGATTTTTAGAATTT
>WRMT01000266.1 GCA_009777005.1 Methanobrevibacter sp.
TATTTTATATTTCTATTTATAATTAAAAAATAATATTTTTTATAATATTAAATTTAAAAACAAGTTTTATTAGAAATTTAAGAACTTATCCATTGTCATTTTAAAAAAAAATTTTCAATACTTTTGCTATCTTATTTTTATGAATTATTTTCAACATTTTCATGATAATATTTACATAAATCAGTTATTGGGCATTTATCACATAGAGGATGAGTTGGCTTACATATAGTTTGACCAAATTGAACCATTAAATCATTTAAATCTATCCAAAGTTTTTTTGGAACAATTTTTTTCAGTTCTTCTTCAGTTTTATCAGGGTCTTTAGTATCTACAATACCCCATCTATTTGAAATTCTATGAACATGTGTATCAACTGGAATAGCTGGTTCTTGAAATGCAAATACTAAAACACAATTAGCTGTTTTTCTTCCAACACCAGGAAGTTCTAACAATTCATCTATATTTTTAGGTACTACTCCACCAAATTGATCCAATAAAATTTGTGAAACTTCCTTGATTCTACTTGATTTAACTCTAAAAAAACCTGCACTTTTAACAAGTTTTTCAATGTCCTCAATTGGAGCATCAACAACTTCATTAATATCTTTATATTTAGAAAAAAGATTAGTAGTAGCTTTATCCGTATTTGCATCCTTTGTTCTTTGAGAGAGTATTGTTCTTATTAAAACTCTATAGGGGTCACGATCTTCGAAAACTCTAATGGAATAAATTTCATAGAGTTTTTCCATAATTTTTTCCATCTTTTTAATTTTTATCACCAAAAATAATTATTAAAACAATATTGTAAAGGATGTACTTGTTTCGAGAATAATTGAAAAATTGTAATACTTATAAATATACATTTGTATTTAAATAATTAAACAATTGTATATATTAATCATATAATTCCAAATCTATGCCTATTTCAGCCATAACTTCGATAAAATTAGGAAAAGATACATCAAAGACTTCTCCATCTTCTATTACTACATCATGTTTGAGACCTACTAAGCTTAAAGCCATAGCTAAGCGATGATCTTTATGAGAGTTTACTGTTCCTGAACCAGCTCCTCCCTTTATTTTTAATCCATCTGGATTTTGTTGAATATCTACACCTAACTTAGCTAATTCTTCAAAACATCTAGCTATTCTATCTGTTTCTTTAAATCTCCCATGTTCTACTCCGTAAATATTAGTTTCACCATTAGCTAATGCTCCAAGTGTAGCTATTGTTGGTAAGAGATCTGGTGCCTCTTGTAGATTAATATCAATCCCTTTTAATCTTCCATCGGATTTAAGAGTTACTGAATCATGTTTAACTGAAATTTTAGCTCCCATATTTCTTAAAACATCAATTATTAGTTTATCTCCTTGTTTAGAATCTTTAAAAAGATTTTTAACCGTGATTTCTCCCCCATAAATAGCTACTGCTCCTAAAAGATATGAAGCAGAAGAGTAATCTCCCTCAATAGTATAATCAGTAGCTATGTATTCTTGTGGTTCAACTCTAAACAAATGAGTAATACACTTATTAAAATTATTTTTACAATCCTTGTGTTTTGTTAATGATTCATGAGAAGATTTCACCGAAAATTTTCTCATTATATCTCTTGTCATATCAATATAAGGCTTTGATGATAGTTTTCCTTTGATTTTAACTTCAACACCCAAATTGCTTAATGGACCTGAAATTAACAATGAGGATATATATTGTGAACTAATGCTTCCAACAATTTCAGTTGAGCCTCCTTTAAAACCTGGTGAAACTTGAATTGGAGCTTTGTTGTTATTATTTATAGATTTTGTTTTCACTCCTAATTCTTTTAAGCTATTTAACAGAGGTTCCATAGGTCTTGTTTTTAAAGATTCATCACCTGTAAAAGTAATTTTATTGTTAGCTAATGATGCAATAGAAGTCATTATCCTAAGTGTTGTTCCTGAATTTTCAAGATCAATAGTTTCGCCAAAACCTATTTGAAGGTTTCCAGCTGTTCCTTCCACTAGCCAATAATCATCATATTTATTAATATTAGCTCCAAATTTTTCACATGTTTTCAATGAAGCTATTGTATCTTCAGATGATAAAGGATCTTTTAATATGGAAGTTCCCTTAGATAATGAAGCTAATATTACTGCTCTGTGAGTATAACTTTTTGAAGGAGGAGCTTTTACTATACCATTTATTTTTGAAACATTTTTTACTTTTAACTTCATTGAAAAACACTCACTAGTTTAACATTATATTTATGAAAATGTATATGCTTATCTCATTTTTTTTATTATTATAATAATAATTATAATTATTATAATTGTTATAATAAGTATTTTAGGATTTAATGAAATAATTAAAATAATAAAATCCAATTAAAATTCCTATAATTCTATTATATTATATAGTAAATTAATAAATAAATTAATTAAAGTTAATTTATAAATATAGGGGTTTGTAAATTTATTTTCATAAAAATCCAAGTTTTGAACAAATTTTTTGGAAAATATATGTTTTTTAAAAAATCTGTAAAAATGATAAAACCAGCTATAAGTTCTTATAATCTATATAATTTTAATATTTATATTTTTAATAATATTTTTTATAAAAATAAATTACAATAATCATTATTTTATTAAATAAATAAATTTAATAATATTATAAATTTTTAAGATTCCAATAATTTATTAAATAAATTAAATTAATTCTGCAAACCACTATATAAAATTCCAAAAATTTGGCAATTTTGGGACACCACCAAATTAGAATTAAAAACTTTCCAAAATTATTAATAATTTCTATTATTTAATGTTCCATTTTCTTTAAATGGTTTTAAAATTTTTAAATATTGTCTAAACATTTTATCTCTTAGTTTATATTTTCCTCGGGATTCTTTTATAATAAGGTTTTTATTCACCATGTTTTTTAAGATTATTGATGGTTCTGATTTACTTTTATAATTTTTTTTTATTTCATTATAATTCAACACTTCTATTTTACTTTCTGTAATAATTGCAAGAATCTTTTTTTCTTCATTTGAGGCATTTTCATACATAGTCCTAAATTCTCTTTGAGCTAAAAAACTTAAAGCTGTTGGAAAAGCTTTTTGAAAATTGAAAATATTAACTTTATTATTTTCTGCTTCATTAAAACAATTATGACTTATAACCTGAAGATAATAAGGATTTCCTTCAGATAGATTATATATTCTTTGAATAACATTATCATCAAATGTTATTCCCTCTTTTTTTGAAGGAATATTTATTGCTTTTTGAACATCTTTTAAAGATAATGGTCCTAGTTCATAAGGGTCAAAAATTCTCACTGCAGAATCTGTATGTTCCACAATTTTTGAAAAAATATCATAAGACCCTGTAGCTACAAACATTATTTTCTTATCTGCTAGGTTAAGTTCAACTAATGCATTTTGAAGTATACTGAGTATTCTTTGTGTATCTTCATTTACTAAAATTCTTTGCAAATCATCAAATAAAAGAATTAATACTGGATTTTTTCCTTTAAGTTTTGTAAATATTAGTTTTAAAATTTTTTCTAATGCTACTGTAGGGGAAGTCATTGGAATATCTCGTGATAATGTAAACCCTCCAATAATAGGTACGTTAATGCCCATTTCTTTAATTGAGTCCCAAATACTACTAACTTTAATATTTAAAGAATCTGCAGCTTTATCTACTATTAAATTATAAATATCATTAAAATCCCCTTCTATGAGTGGAATCCGTATAGTGTATACATTTTTTATATTTTTAAACTCCTCTTGAAATTTTAATAATAAAGATGTTTTTCCTATACCTTTAGCACCATAAATAATTATATTACCTGAATCTCCATTTTTTGTTGCATCAAATATTTCTTTTAACTCTTTGAGTTCTTTTTCTCTACCAGTGAAATATGATGGAATTACACCCGTTCTTCGTTTAAATGGATTCATAATATCACTAAAATAAAAATATCAATTAATAAATAATATTATTTCAAATTATATTTTCATGAAAAATATTAATTTTAAAAAACATAATTAACATAAGTTTCATAAATATTTTTTATGTTTATTATGTTTTATAAAAATT
>WRMT01000267.1 GCA_009777005.1 Methanobrevibacter sp.
ATTAAAATTTTTAAAATATTTTCTTTTTCTGCATCAGTTCCATATCTTTTAATTAAATTACAAGCTTCTTTTAACGCCTCAAGTGAATCATAAATTAAACCATCTAAAGAATAACCTTCAAATGAAAATTCAAATAAATCATTGACTCCATTAATAATTTCTATTGTAATATGAAATGGAACCATGTATCTATCTTTGTTTAAAGAGTTTTCTGATTGTTGAAGAATTTTTTCTAAACTATGAGAGTATTTATCTGTTTCATCCTGATAGTAATAAGGATTATCATCAAATTTAAAGTAGCTAGCATCACTAACTATACTTTTAATATCTCCAACTAAAAATTTGATTTCTTCATTAACATCTGGGTTTTTAAGGAATCTGTATAAATCTATTTGAAAATCTTCATATTTAAACCCATTTTCTCGGATAAACTTTGTTAAATCTTCTTTAGAAGCATTATCTATCAAGTACAGTATATCATCCTCAATATTCCCATTATCCTTTTTTATTTTTTCAATATTTTTCACGGATTCAATGTGTTTTTCAGATGATTCTATATACTCTCCATTTTCAATTGCTAATAAAACAGCCACTATATGTTTACACATATCACTCCAATCATATGGACAATTACAACTGTAATAGGTAACATTATCCTTTTCATCAAGCTCAATCCTTACTTGGTAATCTTCAAGTTCACTTCCCTCCACTTCACCATAATAGCTATGTTTTTGAGGATTGTATGTTAGAAATGGAATATAATCACTATTGTAATAGTCTTCTCCTCTAACAAATATTTTTCCTCCTACATTATTTAGCAAATCTTTAATTTTCATTAAATTTCCTCAAATTCCTTTAATATTAATTATCTGTTTAATAAAATATAAATCCATTAGTATTAGTTATCTTTTTTTAAAAATAAATCTATTTTTTCTACAATTTCATGAGTATTTGGCAATAGCTTTTCATAATCTTTTGGTAGTTCACTTGTAGTTTCATAGCTTGCAACACCAATAGGTAACTTAGAAGATTTTAATGAATATTCTACAACAGTCCTATCTTTTTCTTTGCAAATAATTATTCCTATTGAATCATTTTCATCAGGTAGCTTAACTTTATCATTTAAAATTTCTAAATAGTATTCCATTTTACCTTTATATTCTGGAATAAATTTACCAATTTTAAGTTCAATAGCTACCAATGATTTCAATTCTCTATGATACAATAATAAATCAATAAAATATTCATTATCATTCACTTCTAATTTATATTGATTAGCAATAAAAGTAAAATTACTACCCATTTCAAGCAAAAACCTTCTTATATTTTTAACTAATTCTATTTCCATTTGCCGTTCAGAATAATCTTCTCCCAAATCCAAAAAATCAAAAATATATTCATCTTTCACTGCTAAAATAGCTCTTTGTTTAAATTCATCTGAAAGAGTTTTATCATAGTTAGTTTGATTTACTAAAAATCTTTCATAAGCTTGAGTTTCTATTTGATTAACTAAAACATTTTTAGTCCATCCAAATTTTTTTGTAGCTAAAGAGGTTGCCTCACAATTATGTTTTTTGTATTTGTATTTTAACTTGGAAAATTTGACTACAATTGAAAAGTTCAATTTTTTGTGTAAAGTTGAACAAATTTTTAATATTTTGACTAATTTTTTGTGAAAAACTAGAAATGTTTGTAATACTTTTCCCAATTTTTTGCATATTTTTCTTTTGTTTGCTTGTGTGGCTTAATATTAGTCTTAAGTTGTGGGAAATTGAGCTTTTATTTATTTCTATAATTACTTTTTCTTTGCCACGGGTTTTAAATTCTCTCATATTGTTGTTATGTTTTATATCACCAATTGGAGATTCTACTGCAGGTGCTCTTTTTTTGTATTCCTTTTTGTTTTCTGGCTTTTCCATTTTGATTTTCATTCTTTGCATAGCTTGTTCACCTTTATATGCAGTAATTACTCGAGTATTGGATTTTTTCTTACAGTTTTCTTTTTCAATACAGTTTTTACATTCATTTGTGTAATAAACTCGTTTTCCATTATCATATTGATTTTTAAATGGTAGTTCGATGTTCATTGGGCATATATAGCAGTCTTTTTCATGATTATATTTGAAATTGTGTTTGTGGAATTGATTTTTTTCATTGTAAGTATCGTCTTTAGAAGCAGATGCTTGAAATTTATTGGGTATTAAAGCATCGATTCCTAGCTTTTCAGCAAAAAGCAAGTTTTCACCATTGTTAAACATAGAATCAGCACTTACTTTGCCTATATTTTCTAATCCTACATTTTCAATTAATTCTTCCATTAATGGTCTGAATTGATTAGCATCTGTGGGTGCATCAGCAATAATATTAGCTAAAATCATTTTAGAATCATAATCAGAAGCATATCCAACATTATACAATGATTCATAACATTTCTTCTTGTTATATGTAGCAAAAGAATCAGGATCAGTCATGTTGACTTTATCTTGAATACCTTCTTTTAATTTCTCTTCTACTTTCTTTTTCTTTTCCATGGTCTTTTTATCGCCTTTTAAGATTTTTTTAGCAGTATTTTTAATTTTATTTGTGATTTTTCTATGATCCTTTTTGGGCTTTTTCAAATCTTTCATTTTCATGGTTTTTTCAACTTTATCTGCAATATCATCATTAGATTCATTTTTAACTTCATCAATAGTGGCATCTATCAAATCTTCTTTTAAAATTTCATCAATAGCATCAAAATAATCTTTTTCAACTATTTCATAAGTATCTTTTTGATAATACAATTCATCCTCATCATCAAAGTCCATTCTCTTCTTTATTATCGTATTCACAACTTTTAAAATCTCTTCAGTGAACAATTTACTAATAGAAGCATCAGCTTTAAAAAAGGTTCCATCAAAACTAATATGCTCCATTTTAATCATTTTCTTCTGAATACCAATAACAATAGTAGATAATAGTGTTTTTTTGTACAATCCTTCATTTTCTTTACGAGAACGACATAATGTCCGATGATCAACTTTTTCACCTCCAGCTAAAAATTTGTAAACATCATTAAACATCAATTGTTCACAAACCTTACGAGAAGAATATATAGAGTCTATAGCACCCATAACATCTATTTTAAGCATTATTTTACGATTATAAGCAAAAGCACCAGGAGTATCCTCATATTTCCCATTTATTTCACTAAAATCCAACCCTTCCACTATTTCATCCACTAAAAAAGCAACATGCCCCTCTGGAATGTTTGATTTAGGATTAAAGCAAACAAATTTACTCTGATCTTGATCATATTTTTTTAATACCATAATAAACCACTAAACAAAAGACAATTAAAAAACCAATACTAATAATATCTTCAAACTACTATTTAAACCTTTTGATAAGAAAAAAAACCAAACCACAAAAAACACCAAAAAAATTTTATGGGACAACCTCTAAAATATAATACTCTCTCATTTGAGAATCTTTACATTTTTTCATAATAACAATGTTTTTTGTCCAACTAATTTCTCGAACCAGTGGTTCGAGTTTTGCATTATTATTATATTCTCCATAAAATTGGGACATATACCATAAATTACTTACTGAAAATCCCTTAATTCCAGGAAATTCTTTTTGCAATTCTTCAGATAATGTTTTAACAATTGACTTTCCCCAGTTTTCTTTTTGTTTAGAATATATTGATTTTCCAATTTCCCAATACAAATTTATTAATTCTATATTGACAGACTTTAAAGCGTTATACTGAGATTGCCTAATTTTTTCTTTTATGTCTTTGATAAAACCTTTTTGTTCATTATTCAAAAATAAATCCGACATACATCCACTACCTATTTTAATATTTTTTTTATTTATTGAGAGGTGGATCAAACTAATAATATGAAAAAATATTGTTTATAAAACAAAAATTTTCATTATTTAGTACCATAATAATTTATTTTAGATTTGAACAATATAAAATAATCCCAAGCTAATGAAAAGTATAGTGCAAGACTTTAATTTTTGCTAAAATTGTAATTTTTTAAATCTATTAACATTTTCTTAATTTTATTTTA
>WRMT01000268.1 GCA_009777005.1 Methanobrevibacter sp.
AAGGATTATTTAGGTTTTATAATTTATTAACGTTGTTTATAACGAAATATATTTTCAAAAAACTATCTTGTGTCTTTCACATTATCTTTCCAACTTTGTTTATAACGAAATATATTTTCAAAAAACTATCTTGTGTCTTTCACATTATCTTTCCAACTTTGTTTATAACGAAATATATTTTCAAAAAACTATCTTGTGTCTTTCACATTATCTTTCCATATTTTTTACACTTCTTGTAAACAATCATTGGTTTTCACTATTTTCTATATGTTTTAAAATTACTCCCTATTAATCATCCATCTTAAATCTATTGAAAATAATAAAAAAAAGCCCAAAAAGTATTATCATTTATATCATAATTTTGTGCTTTAGATTGAATGTTTATATTCAAATGAAGATTTCCCCAATTAAATATAATTTAGCCTGTCCACTTATTTCCACCCTGTTACCTAAAAATTTACATTGTAAATGTCCTTTCCGTTCAGACATTTGTATTGAGGTTAATTCAGTTTTATTCAGTTTTTCAGCCCAATAAGGAGTCAAAGTAGTGTATGCAGAACCAGTTACAGAGTCTTCCGTGACTCCCGATTGTGGGGCAAAAAATCTTGAAACAAAATCAACATCTTCACTTTTTGCTGTGACAATAACTCCATGAGCATTCAATTTGGAAATAGTTTCAAATTGAGGTTGAATATTAGTTATATGAGATTTTTTTTCAAATATCAACATGTAATCTGTCTTTCCTTTATATGCCTCAAGTGGTTTTTTATCAAAACAACTTACAAGTTCATCAGTAATAGCTATAGGCTGAAATTCATCTACAGGAAAATCTAATGTTAAGTTACTTGATTTTTTGCTTACTTTTAACTCACCACTTCTATGAGAATAAAAAGTTACACAATCATTTGAGTAACCTTCATGGTTAAATAATACAAAAGCAGCAGCTAAAGTTGCATGACCACAAAGGTCAACTTCAATTTTTGGTGTAAACCATCTTATTTCATAGCGATTCTCTTTTTTGACATAAAACGCAGTTTCTGCAAGGTTATTTTCCATAGCTATTTTCTGTAAAAGATTATCATCTAACCATTCATTGAGAGGACAAACTGCAGCAGGATTTCCTCCGAATAACTTTTCAGTGAATGTATCAACTTGATATAATTTATATTTCATCAAATCATCTTTTTTTATAGCATTAAATTACTTTTATAGTATTTTACTTAATGTATATAACAAATAAAATTTTCAGGAATAATTTTAAAAATCTTTTAAATTAGATTTAAAATGATTATACAGATTATTATAAAAAATATTTTTTATAAATGTTAAAAAAATTTGGTAATTATATGATAAACAATTATTTTAATTTCTATTTGTTAATTTAAAAACATTTAAAAAAGGATTTGACTATGTTTTAATTATTCTTCCTTTTTTATTTTTAATTATTATGTTCGCATTTACATTTGGCATTACAACAATGTCTTGAGGATAAAAAGGACCATATATTTTTTCATCTACTCCTACAATTGCACCAATTTTGCTGAATATTAAAATTGTTTCATTAACAACATTATAATCTTTGGAAAGACTAATTGATTCATCAAAATCTGAAACAGGACTAAAATTTTCATTTTTTAACTCAGCAAATTGTTTATCCTCATCTTTTAAAACATTATCCAAATCATCATCATTAATAGTTTTTTCAAATTTTATATTATTAGAATCACTTTGAGAAGATTTTACATTTTTATAAACTGTATTTTCTTTCAAATCACCAGATTCTGTTTCAATAACCTGTGATTTTCCTGGAAATTTGTTTAATTGTTCATTCACACTTTCATATTTTTCATCTTCAATAACTTTTGCTTTTTTAATTTCATTTAACCTATTTAATACATTATCATTAGAATAATCATCATAAGATTCTTTATCTGTTTTAACTTTATCAAAAGATTCATTTTCGACTGAAATTCTATCAACGGATTTTTTATCGGTTACAACTTTATCAAAAGATTTTTTATCAGCTGAAACTTTATCAAAGGATTCTTTATCTGCTGAAGATTCATTATTAGAACGGTTTTTATCAGAATGATTATTTATTTTAATATTTTTTTCAACACCAGTTTGCTCTTCATTCTTATTTGAAGCATTATTATTCTTACTAGTGGCATTAGCTATTTTTTTCTTCGATAAATCTAAATCTTGAGAATTATTTTTAAAAACATTATTGGGTTCGGGTTTTGTTTTTGTAGAATCATTTTCCAAACCTTCAGTTAACTTGTCTAATGAAATACTCTGCCTATGGTTTGTTAATGTATCGATAAGAGACAAATATAACTCTTTTTCTTCATTAGTAAGATTAATAGGAGTGGTATCAAGAAGATCAAATTTAGGTTTTCCTTTAAATAGATGATAAGAGCGATGAATGTTCATAACTGCAATGTCAGTTATTTTATGCTCACGCCTTTCACATATTTCCGTAGTTATTCTTTGAATATCTTTTAAAAGGTAATGTTCATTTGAAAAAGGATCATTTCCAATATTAGCTTTTAGTTTATCAAGATAATTATAAGTTCTTTTATAAAAATCACTTCCAACTCTAGCTAATGAACTATTGGCACGTTCTTTTTTCTGTATTTCACGTAGTTCCTTGAAAAATTGATCCAAAGCTAATCATCTCTCTAAAGCCCATACTTTATCTAATTTTAAAAATAGCTTTTAAATATAAATAGGCTCAATAAATATATATTTTTTGAGCTTAAAAAATCAAAGTATAAATATGAAGTAAATTTTAAGATGTAAAAAAAAGAAGAAAAAAGTGGAAAAATGATTAGTCTTCAGATTCTATCCTTGGAGCAAGTAAAAAGCTAAGTTCTCCATCATCAGAAATCATTTTAAGTTTAAGATTTAAAGGCATGTCATTTCCAAGCTTTATTATGGCTACATCCGAAAATTTATCTGCCTTAAGCATTTCTCTAATTTTTTCCAAAGAAAAAACAGATTTAGCTTCAGTATCTATTTTTTCACCATGAAGATATTCAATTTCTGCATCTCCAAATTCTCCTACTGCAGCTACTTTAAATTTATCAACATCAACCATAAGAGATATTTTATCTGAAAAAATATCAACATCCTGCATAGAATCTTTTAAAAGTGAAAAAGGAACTTCAAAATTTGTTGGATACTCTAATTCAGGAGGAGAGGTTTCTTCATATTCAAGATCAATTAACCTAATTTTAAAAGTTCTTTTTGCTTCTCCTTCAAAAGTTATTATAAAATTTCCTTCATCAAGAGACATTAAAACTCTATCATCACTTTTAGAACGTTTTAAAATTTTTACTAGCTCATCAGTATCAATATTGATTTTTTCTGGTTCATCACAGACAAATTCATCGAATAATTTCGATTTTAATTCTAAATGCACATAGGTAATATGACTACGATCTAAGGCATCTAATCTAATGCCTTCACTATCAGTTTGTATTTGCACTTCATCAACAATGGAAGAAATAGCATCAAAACTTGTTTTTAAAATATTAGGATCACTCAATTCAGCTTTAAACATTTTGAATCATCTCATCATTTTGAATTCAATAATTAGATAAATTTATCCAGTATAGCAATTTTCATAAGAATACAGTAGAAAATGACAGATATAGCTAGATATTTAGATTGATAAAACATGTTATCATTATAAGTATGTATGAAATGTTTTTCATCATTATTTATATATGTATCTGAAATAATGAAAATTTATTAAAACTTGAAGTAAATATTTAGATAAAGTTACAATTTGCGAAAAATATATCATTTTTAATTTTAATTTTAATTGCAAAATAATCTTATATTAAATATTTTATTTATTTTTTTAATAAAATAAACTTTATTAAGAATTTTATTATTTTAAAATATTTTTTCAGCAATAATAAAATTATTATTTATTATTATTTATTTTTTTTTTTTTTTTTTTTTTTTTTTTTTTCTGTTTTAGAAATATTTTTCTAGGAATTTAAATTTATTTTTTTATTTATTCCTTTTTCTTTTTTTATTTTATAATAT
>WRMT01000269.1 GCA_009777005.1 Methanobrevibacter sp.
TTTTTTTTTTATTTTTTTTTTTTTTTTTTTTTTTTTTATTTTTTTTTTTTTTTATTATATAATATAATAAATATTTATTATTTTTTTTTTTTTTTTAAAAAAAAATATAAAAAAAAAAAAAAAAAAAAAAAAAAAAAAAAAGATTCAAATTTTAAAAAGCCATACATTAAACTTTGAATCTTGAGACTTAATATCATTCTTTCTTTAAAGTTTTAAATAGTTTATTTACACTTTTTCTAAGATTCATTTTTATATTTTTTATTAAAAATATAAAACAGGTCCCATTATGATTGACACTCACATACATGCAGATACAAGAAGTAGTGAAGATTTTGAAAAGATGTTTGTTGGTGGAATAGATACAGCTATAAGCTGTTGTTACTACCCATACAAAATAGCTAATGAATCTGTTTTAATAAATCATATGATGAGGATTTTAAACTTTGATACAGATCGTGCACTAAAATATGGTCTTAATCTTAAAATAGCTTTAGGTATTCACCCAACCAATACTTTAAAATCAAATAGTAAAATATTTAAAACCTTAACACAATTAATTGATGAAAAAAAGATAATAGCTATTGGAGAAATTGGACTTGAAAAATTAACAAATGATGAAATAACTATTTTTAAAAAACAGTTAGATTTAGCTGAAGAAACAAAAACAAAAGTTATTATTCATACTCCGAGAAAAAATAAGTTAAAGGTTATTGAAAAAATCAAATCGATTGTTTTAGAGTCAATTAACCCAAAATTAGTAGTAATAGATCATATAAATCAAAAAGTTATTGAAGAACTTGTTGATGGTAACTTTATGCTTGGTTTGACAGTTCAACCTCAAAAAATGGATGTTGAAGAAGCAATAGCTATTTTAAATAGCTATGGATTTGATGATTTTCTTCTTAACAGTGATATTAGTAACAAACCTTCTGATCCTTTATCTGTTCCAAAAACCATAAGAACCCTGGAAAAATTAAACTATAAAAAGAAAAACATTGACAAAATTGCATTTGCAAATGCTAAAAAATTCTTTAATATTTAATTTAATTTGTTTTTTTAAATGTTACACAATTCCATTTGAATTAAGAAGATATTATTTTCAGCAATTTTTTAAAAAAATAATCAAATGTAGAATATTAAATAGCTAATTATATATTAATTATATACTAATTATATATTTACTATTAATAAAACTAATCAACTGGAGGATATTAATTAGCTAATTATATACTAATTATATATTTACTATTTTTCAACAATGTTTATTCTTGAAGGAACAAATAAGAAAATATTTTTATTTTGGCTATAGCAAAGTATAACAAAATTTACATCATGTTCTTGTTTAAGTATATCTATCTTTTCTTTAGCCATATCAAGTGTTTCTTCACCTTCTCTTTCAAAATAATTAAAATCAACAATAACTGGGTTTTCTTCACTAAGAATTTGATTAAAAATATAATCCATATCATCCATTGATTCAGGTCGAATCACTATTATTTCATAATAAGGTTGGGGATCAGGAGTTATAGGACTTTCATCCTCTGGAAAATCAGGTAACTTTGGTTTTTTTTCCTTTCTACTGAATCCTAAACTTTTTTTAAATTTATCTATGAAACTCATTAAACTTTCTTTAAATTTACTTATGAAACTCATTTTTCTATCCCTAAGTTTAAGTTGTATAATATTTAAAAATCAATAAAAAAAAATATTCAATAACTAATTAAAACATCTAGTTAATTTTCACTAGTTTAAAGTATTAGAATTCTGTTAAAAAAATCTTAAACTTTATTTCAATTAAAGCTGTTAAAAATTAAAAGGGTTCAGCATTTGATTTTGATATTACCATTGAAAATAATCGAGATATTAAATCAAAAATTGCATGTTTAATAGAAATGGAAAATTTATTCTTTTTTAACAATATTTATTCTTGGAGGAGATATTATAATCATGTTTTTATCTGAGGTATTGGAAAGTAAAATAGATTCTGCACCATGCTTTTGTCTGAGAATATTTATCTTATTTCCTGCCATTTGAAATGTATCAAAGCCCTCTTCTTCAAAATAACTTAAATCAACAATAACTGGATTTTTTTCTTCAATAATCTGATCAGAAACATAATCCATATCATCCATTGATTCAGGGCGAATTAGTATTATTTCATAATAAGGTTGCTCTGGTTCAATCACACCATCATCATCTAAGATATCCCTTTCAAAATCCTTGGATTTGATTGATTTTTTTTCTTTTCCAGGAAAACCCAGGCTTTCTTTAAGCTTATCTATTAAACTCATTCGTCAATCCCCAAGTAATCTAAAATAACATCTAATAGTTTTGAAGCACCATCATTATAAACATCAACAGCAAGTAATTTATTTTTAGATTCAAATTCTTTTAAATCTGAATCAGAGGAATTTTTCAAATTAATGGATAAACCTATAACGGTAGTAGGTTCAACAGCTTCTATAGCTGCAATTTCCTCTTTTATTCCTTTAGGATAACGATAAGGATGATTTGGTCTGTGACAAACTACTGTCACAGCAGGAGACGCCCCAATTAAAATAGCTGCTGATAAACCCCTAGGATGAGGATTTCCTTCTTCTGTTAAGCTAGATTGTCCTTCAACAAAAATTATTTTAGGATTTTCTTTCTCTTCAATATATTTAATTGCCCCTAAAATAGCTGATGGAACATCCATAGCTGACAAGCTCCCTGCCCTAAAATTTAAATCTAAGGGTTGTTCTAACCCCATTTCATCAGTTGAAATAATTGCAGCCTTTATTCCCCTATCAATAGCTTCTTTTCCTAGTAATCGTGTGGTTGTTCTTTTTCCACACTCTTGAGAAGTTCCTCCAACAAAGATAATTGGTGCCTTAGGTTCATATGAAATCTTAGGCAAAGTTTCACAACAGTTCAGAGGAGCCACACCAAAAATGTCCTTAATAACATCTAATCTAGGACCTATCTCTTTTATTGAAACTTTTTCTTCATTAGCAAATTTTAACAAGGAAGTATTTTCTTTAAGTGGTAGTGATCTAAAGGATGAAACTACATTTTTACCATTATCAATAGCCTGCACAGCATATTTAAGAGCAGCCCCTTCTGCACCAATTGGAAGCATTATAGCAACACTTTTTACAGTTTCATTCTCTTTTATTGCATCAATAAGGCTTGATGAAACCATAGACCCACAAAAACGCTTACCTTGTTTATTAACATCATCATCTACAAAACCTACAGTTTCAATTCCATCTAAGTTAGAAAATTTTTCCCCTCCACCACCACATCCAATGACTATGAATGAGTTAAGATTTTGAAGCTCTTCAACTGAAACAATAGAATACAAGAAATCACTCCTAGAATTATATAATTGCAAAATTTATTTACTTCATTAATATACTATTAGATTTATTAGATAAGAATTAATAAAATAATTATAAATAATGTATATATTTTTGAGTATTTATAGCTTATTTATATGATATTATTTTCAATAATACTTTGGTAGAATTTAAATAAAAGACTCCTTGTATATAATAAATAATGTTTGAATACCCATCTATTATTTATCATTCATAAATGATACCTTCAAATAAACCATTATCTTCTCTGAATTTACAATGAAAATGATTTTAAACAATTATAACCTTTTTTAAAAAAAACTTTAAAAATCTTTAAATTATATTGTATAGATTGATTTTAAGTAATATCCTATTTAAAAATAATTGATTGGTCAATTATTACTTAAAAAATTTTAATTTATTAAAATAGTTTTCCATAATTAAGATAAGTAGGAATTTTATTTTATAAAACAAATAAATGATAATTATTAAGAATATTTAGGGTTCTAGATTTTTGGGAAAAATTGAAGGTGTTTGATAGTTGATTTAATATGTTTAGAGCTCATAATATAGAGGTTTTGTAAAAGTACAAGTTACATTGTCTTTTTAATAGAAAATTCTTAAATTTAAGGATATTATGCCCATAATAAAGAAAATTCAC
>WRMT01000270.1 GCA_009777005.1 Methanobrevibacter sp.
CCCCCCATCAAGAGCGTAATTTCCATTCTATGGACTATGTAAGTGAAGAAGTAGGTAAACATTTGAGGAAACACTTTGTAAAGCTTTTTATAGGTTATTACCAAACTTTTTTCATTAAAATTAGTAGTTCATTTATAAATAAACAAAATTGTTAGGAAAAATATTAGGTAATGGTATACTCACTTACATTATGATGGAGTTATAGAACTTCTAATAAATGTGAAACTTTCAATAGTTTACCACATATTTGACGAATAAAAAAATTTTTAAAACTCCTTGGGGTTTATTACGTAGACTATCTTGCACTATTAAATATTATATTCCTAATCAGAGAACATTGAAAAGCAGAGGAAATTAACACATTTTATCCCAGTGAATTTACAGTGTCATCCAAATTAATCCTGAAATCAAACTAATAACTACTTGTATCTTTCCATTTTTATTAGCACTTGGAGAATCACAAGTCATTAAATAAATAGCAGGAATTAATCCAAACCATCCAAATAAAACACTGATTACATATCCTAAAAGTATCATACTATTATGAGAATCATCTTTGGATGGATCCACCCATTCACCACAATGATCACATTTTCCAGCATTCATTGGTATTTTTTGTCCACAGAAAGGACAATCAATCTGATTAATCCTATTTGGTTTAGGTTCGAGTGTTTTTTCTAGATTCAATGCATTTCCACATTTTTCACAAAATTTAGAATCTTGCTCATTAAGAGTTCCGCAATTTCCACATTCTTTCAGTTCTACCATAAATTTCACCTGATTGATTCTGTTCTACAAATTTACGAGATATTAATAATATAAATAGCGCATGGAGCAATGAATAATATAACTAATGGAAAGAAATACGATATTGTCTAAAATTCTGCTGATAGATACATTTTCAATAAAATATGAAAAATTTAATAATTTTGAAAAAATTGTTGTTTAATCTTTATTTTTAAAATAAAGTGTAAATAGCTATTTTTAAAGTATTATGAACATATTAATTATTAATACTAAATTTTTTTATCAGCAGAATTTTGGACAGTGCCTTTTTAAATGTTTGTTTATATAAATAAACTATGTATTAATTTTTTTAATAAGTAAATATAGTTTAAAAAAGATTAATAAAGTATAAAAATTCTAATAATTTATTAAAAATGAAAAAATTAATTTTGCAAAACACTATATCCATAATAATTCTTAGCCTTTTTTTTTTATCATCAAAAGGCGCAGTAAATTCACTGGAGAGTTTACCCTCTGAACTTTTCACAAAATTCCAATTAAACTTCCAGAATCTATTATTGGGAGTCATTGATTCGCTTTAAACTAAATTTTTAATTTTTCAACTAAACTTTGAAAACTGAGTCGAAATTAGAAAAAGTTACAAACCAGTTTAATATTTTTCCTTTACTTTTCATAAGTCTGTAGCTATAGTTAAACACCACCAATACTTTTATAATGGGTATTTATTCTTTTCATTCTTTTTACTTATATATTCATTAAACTTTTTAGTTTAATCAACTAGGTTTTAGCACATTTATTTTCATGAAAAATGAAAAATATTTTGTTGTGTCAAGTTCAACCCTTCAATCATTAGATTTTTGGTGAAAAAATCGAATTTTTTCTGAATTTTTCAAAATATTCCATCACTTTCAAGATAATTAATCTTTTCTTAAATATGGGACATTCACTTTATTTTTTTCTATAAAAATGAGAATATGTTAAAGAAACTGTTTATCTTAAGTCTGAAAGAATACTATGACTGAAATTTTAATGAAGTATTTCAGTCATAGATGAATTTCAGTATAGGAAGTTAAAAAAAGTTTAAATACTTATAAAACATATAATTAATACTTATGAGTCAAGATTTAGATAAAAATCAACATTCAGTATATAGATTAACATATCATCTTGTACTTGTAATAAAGTATAGAAAAGAAGTAATTAATGAAAAGATATTTAACAGACTCATGGAAATCTTTAACAATGACTCTATAAACTTTGATATAACATTAGAAGAATCTAATTTTGAATCAGACCATGTTCACTTGTTATTCAAAGCCAAACCACAAACACAATTGTTAAAATTCATAAATGCATACAAATCAGCTAGTAGTCGTTTGATTAAAAAAGAATATCCTGAAATAAGGAAGAAACTTTGGAAAGAGTCTTTTTGGAAAATAGGATACTTTATAAGTACTACTGGTGGAGCTAATATCGATACAATAAAGAAATATATAGAAAGTCAAATGAGAAAATGAACTTAGTTAATAAATCTTATAAATATAGAATATATCCGAATAAAGAGCAACAGGATATATTGGATTTTAACATGGATGCTTCTAGGTTTGTTTTTAACCAAGTAAAAGCTTATTACGAATTATATAAACAACAAGCTAAAGAATTAAACCTCAAACCTGTTTATGCTAATCGTAAATTATTTAATGTAATATTGACTAATTTAAAAAAACAATACTCGTTTTTGAAAGAAGCTAATTCAACAGCTTTACAGAAATCTTATGACAACTTGATTCAAGCATATAGGAATGTAGGTAGAGGTAATGGTTGGGTTAAATGGAAAAGTAAGAAAAATCCAGTGAAAAGTTTTAGAACAATTAATGTTAAAATAATAGATAATAAACTAAAACTTCCTAAGATAAAATCTTTAATTAAAATGAAATATTCTAGAAAAATCAAGGGAGATATTTTAACTGCAACCATAACTAAAGAAAATAATAATTATTTCGTAAGTATCAATGTTAAAAATAGCCCAGTTAAACCTAAAAATAAAACAAATAAATCTATTGGTATAGACCTTGGATTAAAAACTTTAGTTACCTTTTCCGATGGAATTAAGATTGATAAAATAGAATTAAATAAAATAGATAATAAGATAAAAAGACAGGCTCAAATCTTATCTAATAAGATTAAATATAGTAATAATTGGTTTAAAGCGAAAACCAAGCTAAACAAATTATATACTACAAAGAAAAATATTATCAATGATTTTTTACATAAAATTACAACCAAAATCATCTCAGATTATGATAATATCTATGTGGGTAATGTTAGCAGTCAGTTAGGTTTAAAGAATAAAAATTTAGCACGAATTACTGCAGATCAACATTGGTATGAATTCAAAAGACAATTAAAGTACAAATCTACTTGGTATGATAAAACTTTCGCAGTTGTTAATGAAAAATACACTAGTAGGACTTGTTCTAATTGCAATTATCAACATAAAGATTTTAATTTAAATATTAGGGAATGGATATGCCCAGTTTGCAAAGTATCACATGACAGAGATGTTAATGCAGCTAAAAATATCCTAACTGTAGGAACTACAGGGATTGCCTTTGGTAAAGCTAACAATATAGTTAGTGGATTAGGAATCCATGACTGAAACATCATAAAATAATCAGTCATGGTAGTTCAATCATTAGATGCTTGCCTGAGATATTCTTGATATACAGTAGTAAGAAATTCAGCCACATGTTCCTTATCTTCTTCTGGAACATCAATAGTAACTTCTTCTACATCAATCTTACCATTATTATTAGTATCCATATCTTGGAAATACTCTATCTGTTCAGTAATATTTACATTCCTAGCATCATTGGATCCAGTTTCTCTGTCTGAATTTTCATTTCCTGTGCATCCACTAACCGCAATAACAGCTAGTATGATTACTATTATTAATCCTATTATTTTTTTATTCATATATTAACACCTTTATAATTATTTAATCATGACTATAGGTCATTACCTAATATTTTTCGAGAGTGTAAAGTTGCTGGCTCCTGGGAAAAATTTTATTCTAAAGAATGGTTATTTTTCAATACAAACATTGAAAAATTAAATAATAATTTTCAAGAGCCAATAACTTTACTTTCCCGATAAAAAAATTCCAGTAACTTATGCAATGCCATCCATTATATTGCATTTTAATTTTTAT
>WRMT01000271.1 GCA_009777005.1 Methanobrevibacter sp.
ATGTGAAAAAACGGAGGTTGTATGGTTATTGTTTAATATGTTTAGATGTATGATTATTTTGATTTTCCAAAAGTACAAATGAATTTCCACTTAACTTTTCAAATTCATTGGAAAAATCTCTAAATCTAAATTTTAATAGCATTCTATAAGGCAATTCTTAATTTATAAAATTCATTTGTAAAATCCTTGAATTCCGATTTAAGTAATTTCCTGCAAAGAAAACTTTTCAACAATTTTTTGCTATCTACTTTTCTTGTTATTGAAACAAAATACTTAGATTATAGAATTTAAATTTAAAAGGATATAGAAATTGTACTTTTATGAAATAATCATTTAATGAACTCCAAACATGTTAAATAACATATCTCCTACTTTCAATTTTTTCGAATTACTAGACACCTTGTTCTATAATATAAGAATTTATATAAATTTATAAACAAAATGAATAATTGACAATATAAGGATTGATTAAAAATTTTTCAGTGAGAATAAATAAAAAAAATTCATTAAGAATTTATTAAAAAAAATTAATAATTTATAATATAAAAAATATAAAATATAGTTACAAAACTAATACAAGAAAATTAAATTAGGATTAACTAATTTTTAAATGATTTTAATAACATTTATGATTTTAATAGTTTAGTAATTACTTATATACATTGATATATGTTATAATTAAAATATAAATTATTAAATTTGTATTATTTAATTAATATTAATCCATAGCTAAATTATTAAATTAATATAATTTAATTAATATTAAAACAATTAGCTAATTTTTAATAATTTTTTAAAATGTATTTTTTAAATATGATTAATTTTATAAATATGATTAAATTTAATAAATTTTATTAGTAATTTTATAAATACCTTAATCGATTAAATTTAATAAATTTTATTAGTAATTTTATAAATACCTTAATCATTTACTATTCGATTAAATTAATATATTTGGAGGAATCATTATTAACATGAAATGTGGGCTAGAAATACATGTACAATTAGAAACTGAATCAAAGCTATTTTGCAACTGTCCTACTAACTATCAAGATGCTCAGATTAACACAAACATTTGCCCAGTTTGTTTAAATCAGCCAGGTGCAAAACCTTATCCTACTAATGAAAAAGCTATAAAAAATGCTTTGATGATAGCTTTGATGTTAAACTGTAGAATTGATGCAAGTCAAATTCAGTTCTTAAGAAAACATTATGATTACCCTGATCTTTCTTCTGGATATCAAAAAACTTCCATTCCAATTGGATATGAAGGAGACCTCAATGGAGTGCGTATAAGAGAAATACATATGGAAGAAGACCCAGGACAATTTAAACCAGATTTTGGGACAGTTGACTTTAATCGTTCAGGTATTCCTTTAGTAGAAATTGTTACAGAACCAGATATGCATTCTCCTGAAGAAGCTCGTGCATTCTTAAAAGAACTCATTAGAGTTTTAAAATATAGTAAAGGTGCTCGTGGAGAAGGAACTATGAGAGCTGATGTTAATGTTTCTCTTGAAGGTGGTAACAGAGTAGAAATAAAAAATATAAATTCTATTAAAGGTGCTTATAAAGCTTTTAAGTTCGAAATAGTTAGGCAAAAAAACAATATAAAAAGAGGAGTAGAAACAAAGCAAGAAACACGTGCATTTTTAGAGTCTCAAATGATAACTGTAGGAATGAGATCAAAAGAAGATGCTGCAGATTACAGATTAATACTTGATCCAGATTTACCTCCAATAAAAATAGATAATAAAGAAATTGAAAATATTAAAGAAGTTATGCCTGAAGCACCTCATAATAAAATCAAAAGATTTGTTGAAGAGTATGGATTAGATGAAGAAACCGCGAAAGTTTTAACTTCTGAATTAGAATTAGCTAATGTTTATGAAAAAGTAGCTAAATCAATTCAAAGTGAATTTGCTGCAATGTGGATGAGAGATGAGCTTAAAAGAGTCTTATCCTATAACAAGTTAGATTTTGTTGAAAGTGAAATAACAGATAAAGATTTAGTTGAATTATTCTCCATGTTACAAAATAAAGAAATAACAACTAAAGCAGGGCAAAGAATAATTGAACACATGCCTAAAAATAAAAAATCTCCAACTGAAATAGCTGAAGAGTTAGGTTTAACTGGAATAGTTGAAGAAGAAGAAATATTAAATGCTGCAAAACAAGCTATTGATGAAAATCCAGAAGCTGTTGAAGACTTTAATCAAGGTAAAAAGGCTTCAATGAACTTTTTAGTTGGGCAAGTTATGAAAATAACACGAGGAAAGGCTGACCCTGGTGAAACAGTGAATATTTTAAAGAGTCTTCTTCAAAAATGAATATTCGACAACGAATAAACTCAGTACTGAATATAAGAAAAAATTTTTGACATCAAATACACTCAATTAACAGAAAAAAATTGTGAATTTTATATTAATAGGGAAAGTTTATTAATAGGGAAGGAAATTTATGAACAATAATAAATCCTTAGTAAGAGATTATATGACAAAAGAAGTTATAAGTGTCCTGTCTGACACTCCTAATGATGAAGTAATTGCACTAATGAAAAAAACTGGTCATGATGGTTTTCCCGTTGTAAATAAAGAAGAAAAAATTGTTGGGATAATTACTACTTTTGATCTTTTATTAAAAGATAGGGGAGACTGTGTAAACGATACCATGTCTATAGAAGTTGTAGTAGCCCAAGAAGACATGTCAATCAGCGATGCTTCAAGAGTTATGTTTAGACAAGGAATATCAAGACTTCCAGTTGTTGATAGAGATGAAAAACTTAAAGGAATAATAACCAATACAGATATGATTAGATCCCACATTGAACGATCAACCCCTAGAAAAGTTAATTATTTTAAAGAAAGTTTTGAAGGATTATATGGAATAAAAACTGATTTAAAAAGGAAAAAAGTTAGTACTCATGATTTAAGACCTACTCAAGATAGAATTTATGCTGATGAACTTCAAGGAAGAGTTTACGAACTTAAAAAAGGATTAGCTGAACCTGCTATTGTTGTTAAAACTGGTAAACGTTGGGTTTTAGTAGATGGACATCATAGAGCAGTTGCAGCTATAAAATTAGGTTGTAATGAGATTGACTCCTATGTGATTGATTTAAAAGAAGATAAAAAACTAGGAATGGAAAGTACAGCTAATAAGGAAGGAATATATACTTTTGACGATATAGAAATTATAGATGACGCCC
Organism: Methanobrevibacter sp.; assembly: GCA_009777005.1. GTDB lineage: Archaea > Methanobacteriota > Methanobacteria > Methanobacteriales > Methanobacteriaceae > Methanorudis. Next base: position 3,209 of record WRMT01000271.1, read on the forward strand.
AACATCCACTAATAGCTATTACAGAAAGCATAAAAAAGAGTCATGAAAAAAAAAATCCTGGTAAAATAAAACAAGGAAAACATTGGATTAAAAATTAAGCAACATTTATACTACAATATAGATTTAAACTCTTTAAAAAGAAGGAAAGCTAATGACAGACGAAAAAATAGTTAGAAAAGTCTTTAATACCTTAAAAAATCGTAAAAACAATCCAATTGATTCATATACTTCGAAAATAATGCAAGACAATGGAAAAAAAGCCGAAGACAAAATTTTAGAAAAAATAGGGGAAGAAGCTACTGAAGTATTAATAGCTTCTAAAAACAATGAAAATTTAGTTCATGAGGCTACTGACTTAATATTTCATACACTTCTTCTTTTAGTATATAAAGGATTTGAACTAGATGATTTATTAAATGAGTTTGAAAAACGAACACAGTAAAATACTTGTACTCCTCATTAAAATTAGCTAATAAAAAACACCTAAACTAAATACTTCAATTATATTTTCTTATCTTCGTTGAAAAATTTTACTCCTCTATTAAAATCAATTCTCAAAAAACAGGCACAATCGTTGGAAATAGCTATTAAATATAAAAAGAATTGTATAACTAAAAAAAAAAAAAAAAAAAAAATTATCGAAAATTTTTAGCTATTTGGAGGGCGAAAACCCCTCCCCCAAATCCATTATCAAAATTTCAAAA
>WRMT01000272.1 GCA_009777005.1 Methanobrevibacter sp.
TCCACTACTTATATTGAAAAATAACCTTCCTTTATAGTAGGAAACTTAATTATTGGCACTAAATTTTCTCATTATTTATATATAAATTGATAATTTTTGTACCGAAAATTTGGTGTGCAACTATAGAATAAAATTTTTCACAGGACCCCACAACTTTACACACTTGAACTTTTAAAAAAGAAAATAATCTTTGAAATCCTAAAAACTAATTAAAAATAGTAATCCAGAAATACCCATTAATCCAAACATCAATCTATTATAAGCAAAAATAGTTCCTTCCCTATATAAAGTAAAATATAAAGCAAAAATAGAAATTAATGCTATTAATGAAGCTTCAGAAATATTGTTCTTATACCAAAAATTTAAAAAATTCATTGCAAAAACAAAAAGTACAAGTATATTAACTGAAAAATATTTCCAGTTATGTTTGACTTTATATTTAATAGCTACAGCATATTTATAATTGCCATCTTTTATAAAAACTGAATATTTTTCATCTTTAACTATTAGAGTATATCTGTTTTGTAATGCATCTTTATTACAATCAATCTGATCTTTAGATAGTTTAAAAGTTTTAACATTTTCTTCTTTAGGTTCTAGTTCTTCTTTAATTTTTTTACTATCTTTGTCCTTTTTTTCTCTAGAAATAGAAATCTCTAAATTCTTTTTATCCAGTTCCATGCCGTTTGGAATATTTACATGGAATTCTTTTTCAAAGGCACCTTCTAAAAAAGAAACAGATGTATAATCTCTACATCGTAATAAAGCTAATGATTTTTTTGAAAAATTAGGTTCATAATTTGTATAACTTATTTCCAGTTTAATGTGATGATACCCTTCAGGGTTTGGTAGAATTTTTTGCTCCAATTCAACATCACAAACCTCACATTTTAAACAAGATTTACATTTCTCAACCTTATTTACCTTAGGATAGTTTTTCAATTCTCCAAGACTAATTTGAATATTGTTATTATATGATGTAAACCCTAATTCTTTATTAAGATTTCTTGCTTTAATTATTAAATCCGTGAACCGTGTATTACTTAAATTATATAAAAAATACTCTTCATTCGTGTATAAGTCCAAAACTATTCTAAAATGTTTTAAAGGTTGATTTCTTAAAATAGAATCATACTCATGACTCCACATACTTTTTATAATTGGATATGTATTTTTCAAAAAAAATCACCATGAAAAAAAAGCATTGAGAAACTTATTGTGAAAAAATAGTTTTTATAAGTGAATTGCTCAAAATTTTTTTCATGAAAGAAGAAGGTTTTATTCCTTTACTTTCTTTTTTATGAATATTTTTCTTGAATATTTCATTATATTTTTCTTCGGTTATAGTCTGAAAGCCATTTAGTTGATTATCTTTAAGAACAATTGGTATGTTTGCGTTTTTTGAAAATTTCATTTTTCTCACCATTATATAATAAAACATCAATATTATTAAAAATAATTATATAACTTAATCCAAGGAAGCAAATAATTCATCTGTAAGTTCTATTTTATTTTAACTGTAAAACTTAAAAAAATGTAAAAACATATAATAAAATAATTAATTTACTTAATACATTTTTCGTTTTTATCTATTATATAATTATCGTTGAAAATATATTTTTTCAAACTTCGTTATAGTTAAACAAGCCACAATTTTAGTCGTTGATAGTTTAACTTCCTAACTTCTCCATTCTTATTAATTTTTTAGCTATTTTAGTTGTTTACTAAAGATTAAATTCAAAATTGAGGTTATTTTCTAAATAATCTATTAAAAAATCCTTTTTTCTTAGGTTTACTAGAATCCAAAAGTACATCGATTGGAGGAATCTCATCAGGATTGTCTAAATAATATTCAATCCCTTCCTTATTTTTAGCACTAACAACTGCAAGAACATTTTCCTCTTCAATGGAAAGTAGTTTTTTAGCTATTAAAGCGTTTGTTTTTTTAACAAAATTTTCTTCATATAGAGAAGGAGAAACTTCTTTAAATAATTCTTCTAATTTTTCCAAAGAATATCCATGTTCATTAACTAATGAATTTAACTTTATTAGTAATTTAGCTCTTTTAATCATGCTTAAGTCATTTAAAAATTTATAAATAGGAATAAGGATATCTCTATCAATTAAAGCTATTTTAGCTCCAATGTCAGTAGATACTTTAATTGTAGCTTTCATCTCATCACAATTATCAAGGTGATTTAAAACAAAATTATTTATAAAATCAACATAATCATTAACTTTATTTTGAAGATAAGATCCATTTCCAGTTAAATAATTATATCTCTCCTCATCAAGTTCAATAGCTACTACCTCAGGATTTTGAGCATGAATAGCTTCTTTAACTTCTTCAACACTTTTTTGAGAATTATGTTCTGTTCCTATAATGGTTAAACCTTTTTGTAAGTTTTCAAAATCATCTATTTCTAAATTTTTATTATAATTTTCTTCAGGTGATTTTGTTTCATTAGCTGCTGAATCATTAACATTATTAGTATTTTTATCAATTTCATCTTCAATAGCTATAGAACCTGCAGTGAATTCATTAACTTTTAATTTTTTCTTGCAATGAGGACATTGAATAGTTGTTCCTAAATTTTCTTCTTTTATAGTATGAATATTTTTAGCACAGTAGCTACATCTAATGTTAAGATTGTTATTTTCATCTCGAAGAGCTGTTGTAATAGCTATTCCCATTTTTAAGTTTTCAACTGAATAAAGCAATACTTGACCAGACTCTCCTCCTGCAGTTATTTGTTGATTGTTTTTTGAAAAATCACAGGAATATATACTTTCTTCTGTGTTTAATATTATTATAGGGTTTTGAGTTTTTTCATGTGTTTCCAGATTCCAAACACGAACCGTATTATCCCATGATCCTGAAGCAATATACTTACCATCAGGGGAAAAACACACACTACTCACATACCATGTGTGTCCCCATAGTATCCGTGGACTTTCATCAAGACTTTCACAGTCCCAAACACGAACCGTATTATCAAATGATCCTGAAGCAATATACTTACCATCAGGAGAAAAACACACACTAGTCACATCACTTGTGTGTCCCCATAGTATCCTGGGATTTTCATCAAGACTTTCACAATTCCAAACACGAACCGTCCTTTCATCTGCTGAAGCAATATACTTACCCTCAGGGGAAAAACACACACTACTCACACGATATGTGTCTCCCGTTAGTATTCTGGGAGTTTCATCAAGACTTTCACAATTCCAAACACGAACCGTCCTATCCCCTGATCCTGAAGCAATATACTTACCATCAGGAGAAAAACACACACCATTCACAGAATTTGTGTGTCCTTTTAGTATTCTGGGACTTTCATCAGGACTTTCACAGTTCCAAACACGAACCGTCCTATCCCCTGATCCTGAAGCAATATACTTACCATCAGGAGAAAAACACACACTCCACACAGAACCTGTGCGTCCCGTTAGTATCCGTGGACTTTCATCAGGACTTTCACAGTTCCAAACACGAACCGGCTTATCTGGCCATAATCCTGTTGAGGCAATATACTTACCATCAGGGGAAAAACACACACTACTCACACTTTCTGTGTGTCCTTTTAGTATCCGTGGACTTTCATCAGGACTTTCACAGTTCCAAACACGAACCGTCCTATCCCTTGATCCTGAAGCAATATACTTACCATCAGGAGAAAAACACACACCATTCACAGAACTTTTGTGTCCCCATAGTATCCTAGGACTTTCATCAGGACTTTCACAGTTCCAAACACGAACCGTCCTATCCTCATATCCTCCTCCTGAAGCAATATACTTACCATCAGGAGAAAAACACACACTAGTCACATCACTTGTGTGCCCCCATAGTATCCTGGGACTTTCATCAGGACTTTCACAGTTCCAAACACGA
>WRMT01000273.1 GCA_009777005.1 Methanobrevibacter sp.
TTTTTTTTTTTTTTTTTTAATTTTTTTTTTTTTTTTTTAATTATTTTTATAAAGATTTTTTTTTTTTTTAGCTGAAAGTAATTATTTCAAACATTTCACATGAGTAAAGGTAAGGATATTTGAAATGTTAAATACTTTCTAAACTCATGTCAATCATTTTTTTAGTTTCAGTAGCTAATTCTGGAGGAAGACCAGTAATATCCATGCTTAAAAACCCTCTAACGATCATGGAAGTAGCTTCTTCTTCAGTCAATCCTCTAGAAGTTAAATAATAAATTTCTTCTTCAGCTATTTTTCCAACAGCTGCTTCATGAGACATTTCAAGATTAGCTGCACTTGCTTCAAGTTCTGGTACTGCATAAATCATTGAATCATCTGAAAGAACAAGCCCATGACATTCGAGGTGTCCTTTAACTCCTTGAACAGTTCCAGCTAAGTGACCTCTTGAATATATTGTTGATTCATCATTAGAAACTGCTCTTGAAATAACTTCTGATTTTGAACCAGTTCCTTTTAAGTAAACACGAGATCCAACATCAATAACAGAGTTTTTCTGCCCACTTTGAATACTTTGAAAAATAGCTTTTGAATTTATACCATCACAATATGCTGTTGGATATGATTGAATTGTTTTAACTGGACTTGTTAAAATATAGTTGTTGATAAAGGTTCCATTATCACTAATTCTAATACCTGTTCTTGGGCGAACTTCAACTTGTTCTGCCCAATTATGAACCATTGTAAATGTTATTTTAGACCCTGGTTTAAGATAAAACTCTGAAACTCCAACATGAAGTGCAGAGCTAACATCGTCTCCTGTTGCACAACCGGTTATAACATGAAGCTCTGAATTTTCTTCAGCTATTATTATATTGTGTGCAGTCTGCATAACAGACTCATCACCAATAAACATACATGCTTGCATAGGGAAGACTTCTTTAGTTCCTGGAAGTGATCTTATGAAATATCCACTTTTAGTATCTTCGGTTGATTCTCGAAGTGCAGTTTGGGCTGTGTATTTATCAGCATCAGGTGATACTACGTTCCACATATAGTCACTTAACCAGCTATGTTTGTCTAAAGCTGATTCTAGATTCATTAATTCAATAGACTTGGAAGTTGAACTAGAATATATGTTACTTTGATCCATTTGAAGAAATGATCCTGCTCTTTCATTTTCTGTGGAGTCTACTCCAACTTTTAATAAAGTACTTTTGATTTTTTTTGGAACATCTTCAATATTTTCAACAGTTTCATGTTCTTCTTTACTTTCTTTAGTGAAACCTTCCATGTCAATGTCAGATCCAATAGCTGCTTTTTTATTTTTTGCTTTTTTAGCTTTTTGTAGAGCATCTTGCACATTCAACACATCCTTTGAATCCTTCTTTTCTTATATCTTTTAATATTTCATTTGGACTTCCTGAACAAGCTATTTTTCCATCCATTAAAACATGAGCAATATCTGCACTAACAAAATTTAAGATATATCCTAAATGAGTAATTAACAATCCAGATCTTTTTCTTTGTCCTGGTTTTTTATCTTTATCAAGTAATATATTAATCTCTTCAGCTAATAGTTCTACATTTTCAATATCAACACCAGAGTCTGGTTCATCAAACATGGTAAAGTCTGGTTTTTGAGCAAGTAGCTGAAGTATTTCAGATCTTTTGACCTCTCCCCCAGAAAATCCAAGGTTAACATCTCTTTCTAAAAAATCATCATTAAATTTAAGTTTTTCAGCTAATTTTTCCATTTTAGGAGTTAATCTTTCTTCTTTAGGATTTTGCCCACTTTCAACTTTTAAAAGATCCTTCATACTTACTCCACGAATAGCTGGAGGATTTTGGAAACTTACTCCAATTCCTTTCTTAACTCTTTCTGTTGTATTAAGATCAGTTATATCTTCTTCTTTAAAGAATATGCTCCCATTGGTAATTTTATATTTTGGAAATCCTAAAATGCTCATAAATAGAGTACTTTTTCCACTTCCATTAGGTCCTAAGAGAACATGAGTTTCTCCTTCTTTTATAGCCAAGTCAATATCTTTTAAAACTTGTCTTCCACTCACTTCAACTGCTAAATCGGTTATTTCAAGTAACAAATACTCACCACCGCTTTTAAATCATTAAATTCTTATTAAAAATTTTTTTTATAAATTATTTAGAAAATAATAGCTATTTAATGGAAATTAACTATTAAATATTTATTAAAATTCTTTTATTTATAAATGATAAATAATTAATATTGTTTAGTAGATAATATTCAATATTTTCATTTATAATTATAATTATTTTTTATTTAACCATTAATATTGTTCAATAGCTTAACATTCTACTGATTATTAGTAGTTAATCATTTTGCTGATTGTTAATAACTGAATTTTCAACTAATTGTTAATAGTTAATCATTTCACTGATTTGTTAATAGCTGAATTTTCAACTGATTATCAATAGCTAATCATTTTCTGATTATTAACAACTCAACTTTCAACTAAAAATATTTTAAAAATAATATAAAAATAATCCATTGTAACTTTGTTTAAGATAGTAGTAAATAAATATTTAAATTTTAGCTAATTTTACAAAGTTTTCGCATTTTATAGCTACTTTCAGCATGATAAATTACTTATCCTTCACTATATTTTTATGGATACAATTAATAATAATACCTATATATAGTTAATCTTATTTATATTTAAATATCATTATACTTTTTAAATAAGCCCATGATTAATTTTTAAAGCATCAACTAAGCCATGACTATAGGTAATACATCCAAAAGAGCTTATTTCATCTTTTTTTTCAAGATAGTATTTACAATCATCCATGTAGTTTTTAGCTCTTTCAATAATTTCTTTTTCCTTATCTGAAAAATTTAAATCTTTAATTTCTTTCAAACTATTTTCAAGCTTAGTAATATCTATCAAAATTCTGTCTTTACATTCCATATTATCCTTTACTCAAAATAAATTCATTAAAACATTTTTTATTTTAGCTGATTTTAATTTTTAACTATTCATAAGTTTTAGTGCGTTTAGTCCAGTTCCAAACATGCACTATTCTTTGAATCACGGTAATATAAGCTACAAAAACTAATACTAAAATAGCTATGCTCATATACATATTGCCCATGTATGTAGCTATAAACGCTCCAGCAATTAAAATTATCAAACGGCTTGCTCGTTCACCTATTCCTACTGTACAAGGAATTCCTCGAGATTCAGCTACTGCTCTAACATAGCTAACAGTTATAGATGAATGAATAGCTAATACTCCAATTATCCAATTTGTATATCCTCCAGCAATAAGTCCTATAATAATCAGGGCATCAGAAAATCTATCTGTGGTTGAATCAAGAAAGGCACCGAATTTAGTTACTTTATTATGGTACCTAGCTATTATACCATCAAAAACATCTAAAAAACCACTTAAAAGTATTAACACTCCTCCAAGAATTAAATTGTTAAAGCCAAAGGATACAGCAGCAAGAATTGCAATTATTAAAGAAGAAATAGTTATAAAGTTAGGATTTATATCCAGTTCTTTAGCTATTGGATTAAAAATTTTTTCAACAAGTGGTCTAAGTCTTTCAAACATAATTTTAATTATATAAACTCTTTATATATAATAATTTAGCTTAAATTTTATATATTTTTAAGAAATATAGAACAAATTTAATATTTTAATATTCTAATTTTTAAAAAAATTATTTAAAAGATATTTTTTAAAATGTCCTAAAAATCAATTTTTTCTGTTTTTTATAATATTAATTTTATTTAATTTCTTTAAATAATCAATAGTAATATAATATTTCTTAAATATTCTTAAAAATATTTTTATATTATTTATTTTTTATTTCAAAATATTGTATTATTTAAAAAACAA